>CAYGFD010000038.1:0-2779 GCA_964349095.1 uncultured Gammaproteobacteria bacterium | reverse complement strand
TTAACTTTAATGATTGATACCGGTGGAGCTTATCAGCCAGAAGCAGACGAAATTGAATTAAATAATAAAAAATAATTCTTATTTTATCAATTTTAATTTATAATTAATAAAATGCCTCGTCATAATAAGTTAGCCAAAGCTAAACAAGGGCCTCCTACACAAAACTATTTGGATATAGCGGAAATTCGGGATGATTCAGTGGTCATGAAAGATGGTGGAATGAGGGCGGTTTTGCTTTGTTCATCGGTTAACTTTTCTTTAAAGAGTGACGATGAGCAGAACGCCACAATTCAAGCTTATGTGAGTTTTTTAAATTCCTTAGAGTGGCCTATTCAAATAGTTATACAATCACGTCAGTTAAATATTGACGGTTACATTGATAATTTACAGGTCGTGCTAAAAAGCCAAACCAATGAGTTACTACGTGTCATGACTGAGGATTATGTAAATTATGTAAAGGAATTAGTAACTTTAGGCGACATTATGACCAAGCGCTTTTATGTCGTGATTCCTTACACCTTGTTGCAGGATAAGAAAAAATCATTTTGGACTAAACTGCGCTCGGCTTTTAAACTAGGTCAATCAATCAAGTTGGGCAGAGAAACATTTAATAAATACAAAGAAGCTTTAGATGGTCGCGTTGATTTCGTTGTTTCTGGTTTAGCCAGTATGAGCGTGCGTGCGGTTCGACTAGACACCCAGGGCTTAATAGAACTTTATTACAATACCTATAACCCCGAAATGCAAAAAAATGAAAAGCTGGGAGATATTGGTAAGATGAACGTCGAGGTCTAAATTAATTATTTAATTTATCATTGTGGCTTTATTCAGTAAAAAAATTCAGCAAGAATTAAACGCTCCCTCAGCGCCGGTGGTTGAAAGTGGCCCAGTAATGAGTGGTAAGGAGTTGGTACAGGCCGAGAAGTTGTTACGTGAAGGAACGGCTCGTATTAAGGATTTGATAGCCCCTTCTTCTTTTCGTGTATTACCAAATCGTGTGGAGTTGAATGGTTATTTTATTCGCACTTTATTTGTTCAAAGTTATCCGCGTTATATTTCGGTTGGTTGGTTTTCGCCGATTATAAATTTAAATGCTACGCTCGACATCGCTATGTATTTTTATCAGGTAAAGGCCGACGTCATATTAAAGCAACTTAGAAATAAAGTCGGTATGCTGGAGGCGCAGATTATTTCTGATAACGAGAAGGGCGCGCCTCGTGATCCAATACGTGAGACCGCCTTGAGAGATATTGAGAAGTTAAGAGATGACATCACTCAAGGTATTGAACATTTTTTCCAGTATGGGCTTTATGTTTCTCTCTACGCCAAAACAGAAAAGGAATTAGATAAATTTACCGATCAGGTGGAACAAGTTTTTGGTTCAAAATTAGTGTATTCCAAAAGAGCTTTGTGGCAAGCTGAGCAGGGATTCAATTCTACACTTCCACTTTCCAATGATGAGTTGCAAGTTTACTTTAATATGCAAACCTCGCCGATTGCTTCCTCTTTTCCGTTTATGTCCTCAGAACTTTCGAGCGATTCCGGTATATTGTATGGTATAAATCGCCATAACAATAGTTTAATTTTGTTTGACCGATTCTCCTTACAAAACGCCAACTCAACTGTTTTTGCGACTTCGGGAGCTGGAAAAAGTTACGCCGTAAAGCTAGAAGTATTGCGATCCATGATGATGGGTACCGATGTTATCATTATTGATCCAGAAATGGAATATAAACATTTATCTGATGCCGTTGGTGGTGCCTATATTAACATATCGTTAAATTCTCAGTCGCACGTGAACCCATTTGATTTACCAAGGCCAGTAGGGGAGGTTAATGCGGCCGACATTATACGTTCGGCAGTAATTACTTTAAAGGGGCTATTACGATTAATGCTTGGTACAGTCACGCATGAAGAAGACTCTATCCTCGATCGGGCTTTGTTGGAAACATATGCTAAAAAAGACATAACACCATCAAGTGATTTATCAAGAGTAGAACCACCAGTAATGTCTGATTTAGAAGAGGTTTTGTCTGGTATGACGGGGGCGGAAAATTTGCTTATCAGGTTAAAAAAATACACTCAAGGTACGTTTTCTGGTTTACTTAATAATCAATCAAATATTGATGTAAAAAATCAGCTGGTAGTTTTTTCGGTCAGGGATTTAGAAGACGAATTAAGACCAGTAGCAATTTATACCATTGTAAATTATATTTGGAATATAGTTCGCTCGGAGTTGAAGAAGCGTATTTTGGTTATTGA
The DNA here is from genome assembly GCA_964349095.1 of uncultured Gammaproteobacteria bacterium. Lineage (GTDB taxonomy): Bacteria > Patescibacteriota > Patescibacteriia > Veblenbacterales > UBA10138 > UBA10001. The sequence continues at coordinate 517 of CAYGFD010000038.1, read as the reverse complement.
TGAAGCGTGGTGGCTAATGCAAAACGAGGACAGCGCTAAATTTATTTTTGCCCTTGTAAAACGTTGCCGAAAATATTATCTCGGTGTTACTACTATCACCCAGGATGTTAACGACTTCTTAACCTCACCTTACGGTCAGGCAATTGTTACCAACTCCAGTTTGCAATTATTGTTGAAGCAATCACCAGCCGCGATTGACCAAATTGTTAAAACTTTCTTACTTACTGAGGGTGAAAAATATTTGTTGTTAGAAGGTGGGGTCGGCGAAGGTATATTTTTCGCTGGCTCAAAGCACGCCGCAATCAAGGTAGTGGCTTCTTATACTGAAGATCAATTGATTACTTCAGACCCAAGGCAATTATTAGAGATAGAGCAAGCTAAGAAAGACTTTGAAGCTAGTTTGGAGCCAGGGGCTCAATCGGCGGTTTAGTATTTTAAAAAAATGAAAATTGTTTTGAAAATTTTAATAGTTTTTATAATAGCTGGTTTAATAGCCGGGGGTTTGTGGTATTTTTAT
>CAYGFD010000037.1:0-2880 GCA_964349095.1 uncultured Gammaproteobacteria bacterium | reverse complement strand
GCGCCAACTCTCGCGGGTCACGATAAATAGGATCACGATAGCGCAACACGGCGTGATTTGACTTGCTGATAGCACCCCACTTACCACGCATTTTAAAAACTGCTACCACATGATCATCATCTTTATCAACGGCTCTTAAATCCATAATCAGTGGTGGGTGTCCTTGCAGACGCAGAGCCACGGCTGCAAACATAGCGCCCTCAATACAATGGGCGGTTCTTTTTTTTAAAACCTGTCGCGGCGACATACAGGTGTTTCCATTTAACTCAAAATTAATTGGCAATCGCTCTAACCAATCCTGAATCTTAATCGGTGTTGATAATTTTTTTAGTACCTGTAATTCTGGGGCGGTAAATCCAAACATGATTTTATTATAACAAAATACGACCCGTTTGGACCGGGTCGTATTTTTTTTACCTCCTATTCAAATTCACCGACGTCGATTTTTTGTAAATCACTATTTTTTACTCCCAGTGATTTTTTGCGCATTATTTCATAGGCCGAGGCGCCGTCTTTTAAATAATAGCGTTTACCATCCAGTACATACCAAGCCTCACCTTTGTTTTCTACTTGCAAAACTATCTTCCCATTTAAGCTGCCGGCGAGTTTTTGGTCGTTAGCCATTTTTTCTTTACCCAATGGTGAATAATTATTTTTTACCTCATCACCATCTTTGTAACCATCTCCATCGGAGTCGTCTTTTTCTTTATTGGTGCCTAATGACTCTTCTAATTTATCATCCAAGCCGTCACCATCAGTATCAATCACAGCCGCTTGGGTGTCGGTGGCTACTGGTATTTTCTCTAAATTTTTGTCGGTAATCCCTAAGCCAAATGCTTGCAGAGCAGCATAGGCGGTATTGCCGTCCTTTAGGTAAAACTTTTTATTAGTATCTTTATCTACATACCAAGCTTCTCCTTTATTTTCAACTTGCAACAATATTTTGCCTCCCAACCTTTGCGTTAAGGCTGGGTCAGTTTTCTTGACCAAATTCTTCTCTCGCGCAACTACGTCTTTTTCTAATTGCGATAGGCGATACTCTAGTTGCTTAATGCGTTCTAATAATTTAGCCTCCCGCTCAGACATTGATTGGGGTTTGGTTGTATTATTTACCACACTACTTCTTAAATCTTTCATATAAGGATGCACCTCCCCAGCATTATCTGCCTTCACAGGATTAGATTTGATAGGATAGGAGTTTACGACCGGGGTTTCGGTATAATAGACTTCCCATTTGCCATCTAAAAATCCTATACCAAAACCTTCGTCAAAATAAGCGGTGAATTTATTATCGCCAGCTGTGATGAAAAAATAATCAGGATTATTGGAGGAAATAAACGGGCCGACCTGTGACTCGTGCAAATGCGAGGCATGCGCAACCTTTATCTCCTGTCCTTTCTCAAAAAATCCTAGATTATAGGGGGCTTCTGGTGTTGGAAAACGTCCCCAATAATTACCCATAAGCGGTACAACATAAGTTCCACTAACTGGATAATTCCCCGTTAAAGGCTTTAGCAAAGTTGCTGTGTTTGTCCCAGCAGTGGTCGTATTAACCTCTAACTCATTAATACTATCGGTTGTAGAATTAAATATTATGTAAGAGGTGTTGGCCTTAAGCGGTGATACTAATTCTAGCTGTGTTGCTCCAGGTACTGCTGGGGCAGATAAATTTATATTGTTATTTATATCAATCATTTGTGTGCTCGCAGCCGAATCATAACTCAACAATTTAAACGCATAGTAGCCTGCTTTAGGCGCCAACATTTTCCTGACCTCACCAGTCGCAGGTAAATTACTTTCATCGCCATCATCTTTAACGCTTATAAATTCCATCTTTGATGTCCAAGCCCCATCAATGAAACCGAGTTGCATTATAAAAATCTTAAAATTGTATGAGCCATATTCATAGATGTCGTTTATCCAACCCAAGTGAGTGGGGTGGGTTGTTCCTAATAACACTCCTTGTTCATCATAAACATTAAACTTAACCTCTCGCATATTTGCTGCAGACTCTCCGGTTTCGGAAAATACTGCTTCCAAAATAGCTCCATTGGTTAGTTTAACTTTATCTCCTGAATGCATATTATATACACCATCGCCCGTATATAATGTTTGCGGGTTCGTTTCAGTACCCACCGACACTGTAGATGAAGTGACATTATTATCTTCATTCAATTCGGAAACATTTTTATATGCATCTACAACAATCTCTATTTTATTATCTCCTTGTGCTAACTCATTCCCCAATTTTCCAGTTACCTTAACCTGCGCCGTGTAAGTATTTGGCTCAAAATACAAGGCGGCGTATGCAGTGTCCCTAAGAACCTTACCGGTTGTTAAGTTGGTTACGGTTAATTTAAAGTCATTACTAGGTTTAACTACACCAATATTCACAACATCAAACTCCATCAAGATATCGGCATTTGAACCATATAATTTTGAGTACTTAAAATTTTTGATTGTTAGATCGGGTTTTTGATTTTCTGTATTTATTGATACTTGATTTCCAAATAATGGTTTATTAGTCACCGCTCCTCCGGTCGAGTCAAACTTTAAATCAATTATACCCAATCGAATACTACTTTGAGCCGTCGCCGTGACATCACCCGTAATAGCAAAAGTTAATTTAGTCGCTGGAGTGACCTCTAACGGGGTGATTAACTTTACATTGGTTGAATACGCACTACCATTCAGGCTAAGAATCTCAGTCGATGTCCCTAAAACAGCGCCTGTGTCAAAGTTAAACACCTTGATATTCGAGACAAAACTAGAGGCAGCGCTCGAACTGGCACCTACAACTACGTCTGTGATCTTGGTCGTACCATAACCTCCCCACAGCGCAGCCCGTAAAAAAGTTACACCTGTCTGTCCCGGACTTAC
>CAYGFD010000036.1:0-3075 GCA_964349095.1 uncultured Gammaproteobacteria bacterium | reverse complement strand
TGGTAGCTGGGGTGGGGATCGAACCCACGACCTAAGGCTTATGAGTCCTTCGCTCTACCAACTGAGCTACCCAGCCGTGACTTTGTCGTGGGATGTAAAATAAATCTGTAAATCTTGGTTGCGGGGGCAGGATTTGAACCTGCGATCTCCAGGTTATGGGCCTGGCGAGATGCCACTTCTCTACCCCGCGTCGCAAATATAGCTTTTACATTGTAAACGAAAACAATAAAAAAATCAAGACCTTCCGTGCTAAATCTTTTTTGGGAAAACAACAGATAATAATAACGACAGGAATAAAGCCATCATTATGACACTGAACGACACCAGTGATGATATATGAATTGAAAATATATCAGCCAACATCTTAGCTCCGATAAAAATCAAAATAAAAGACAATCCTTTTTGTAAATGATGAAAACTATGCAATATATTTTCAATTAAGAAAAACATCGCCCTTAACCCCATAACTGCAAAAATGTTTGAGGTAAAGACTATAAATGGGTTTTGTGATATAGCAAACGCCGCTGGTATAGAATCCACCGCAAAAACAATATCGGTCGTTTCGACTAATATTAAAATCATAAACAAAGTCGTAAAATACATTTTGCCATTTTCCCAAGAAATAAATTTTCCACCGTGATCGTGGGGTGAAAACGACAAATATTTATGCGCTAACTTAAAAATTTTATTATTCTTAAAGTCAATATGCTCTTCCTTTTTTTCTTTTAATAATTTTATACCTGTGATAATTAATAGAGCGCCAAATATATAAAGCACCCAATGAAATTGGTGAACTATCAAACTACCGGCTGATATAAATAAAGCTCTAAAAACCACCGCCCCCATAATTCCCCAAAACAATACCCGATGATGATACTTCTCATCCAATTTAAAAAAGTTAAATAGCAGTAAGATGACAAATAAGTTATCAACTGACAGTAATTTCTCTGTAACATAAGCACTCATAAACTCGGTCGCCGCGTCCTTCCCCATGTAAAACAAAACCAAAAAACCAAAACCAACAGCAATGGCTACCCAAAACATAGACTGACTGGCGGCTTCTCGCAAACCTATCTTGTGCGCACGACGATTAAAATACCCTAAATCGGCAACTAAAAAACCAACTATCACGACTGAGAAAACCATTAATAATTCTATGGGCATAAATATTAATATACATTGTAGCACCAATAAAATATTAATCGATAGTACAACGTTTATCTACTCTTATAATACCGGCTAATTATGATATAATGATATTAGTTTTTACCCAAAATAAGAGAGGGGGTGAATGTATGGCAAATAAAGGAATGCACATGGTAACCTGGATCCTGTTAGTTGTAGGAGGCCTAAACTGGTTAGTTTTGGCTCTTACAGGCTGGGAAGTAGGTCAACTATTTGGAGGCATGGACGCAATGGTTTCTAAGATAATTTATGTACTAGTCGGTCTTTCCGCTTTGTACGAATTGTTCACCCACAGTAGCAACTGCAAGCTTTGTGAAAAAAAAGCAGGCTCTCCAATGGGAATGTAATCTAATATTTAAAAAAGCCCGGATTTACTTAGGGCTTTTTTAAATTGATTAGTGATGATAAAATAATACTATCTAATACTAATTTATCTTTTATGTATTTATCAGTTCACGGCTCGGCCGCACTAGCCATCGCTCGTTTTATACCCAACCCGATTATAGCTTTTCTAGCCAGTCTACTCTCCCACTTAATGCTGGACTTTATTCCTCATGGCGACGAATTTTTAACTGACACCAACGACCATAATAAAAACATGAAGCGCCTACTAGGCGCCGCCATGATTGATGGTGCGGTTTTAGTAATATTTATTTTAGTCTTTATAGCTCTCTACCCCACTATGTCGCTCTCATTAATGTTAATCAGTTTGCTTGGTGGACTGCTCCCAGATATATTGCAAGGTGTTTATTTAATAAGTAAACCTCGTTGGCTTAAAGGTTTTGATGCAATGCACACTTCACTACATAACATGCCTGGACACAAAATCAGGTGGCAAGTAGGCATGCTCGTGCAGTGCCTCACCTTTACCGCCCTGTGGGTTTTATTTATCTAAACAAAATTAAATAAAAGGCAATCGCCGCGACAATTCTATAAACGGCAAAGGGAATAAAGTTTCCGTTTTTTATGTAGTTTAGTAGCCATTTTACTACAAGCAAAGCGGTAAAAAAAGAAATAATAAAACCTATTACCAATAAACCCCATTCATTCATGTTGAAGGTTGAGGCATTTTTTAATAAATCCAACCCCGTCGCTGCGGCCATAGTTGGAATAGCTAGTAAAAAAGAAAACTCCACTATCATCGTTCTAGAAATTCCTAACCACATACCACCTACTATCGTCGCCGCCGAGCGAGAAACACCAGGGACGATAGCTAGAGACTGAAAAATACCTATAATAAAGGCGTTCTTAAATGAAATTGTTGTTGATGGTAATCTGGTAAGTGATTTTTTTTGGTACCAAATTTCAAAAATTATTAACACCACTCCACCCAAAGCCAAAGCCCATAAAACTACTGTCGAATTATTAAGCAAATATATTTTTATGAATTTATACAGAGCCAAACCAATAACTGCTGTTGGTAAAAAAGCCACAATTAATTGCTTCCATAATTTAAAATCCAATAGTCGTCTAAAATAAATCCACACCACAGCTAGTATTGCACCTAGTTGAATTGCAATATTGAAACTTGTAGTAAATACGCCCTGCAGGCCCAATAATTTATCAGCCAGAATCAAATGGCCAGTTGATGATATTGGTAAAAATTCAGTTATTCCCTCAACCAACCCTAAAACAATAACTTTAAATATTTCTTGCATAATAAAATACTATCACGCTTGGCAGATATCCAAAAGCTCGCTCTATTGCTCTACCCGCACTGCTTTATAACCTAAAGCATCGATAGTGGAATAAACTTTTTCTAAATCAATTTCATTGGTATAGTCGACGACTACCTCGCCTTTTGCATAACTAGCTTTTGCCTCAACTACACCTGTTAGCTCCTCAAGTGCTGACTCAACATTCAAACTGCAACTAGTGCAATGCATACCA
>CAYGFD010000035.1:1513-4041 GCA_964349095.1 uncultured Gammaproteobacteria bacterium | reverse complement strand
TGATAAAAACCGGAATTTGCAACAGGCTTAATTTCAGTTAGCCAATGTATTGCCTTCATCCCCCACCAAGTTACTAAACCGAGAATACTAAAAAATAAAACAAAAATGGTAGAGAAAAAATAAGAAACTGCCGTTCCCACAATAGCCGTCATTACTATCATCGTCTCTGCCTGTAAATTTAATTGCCAATCATTATTTACGGCTAAAATCGTTAAAAATAAAAAGAAAAAGAATAATAGAAAAAACCACTGGCTGATTCCATCCTCTTTCGGTGATCTCGTGTGTCGGCCAGTCAACACACCCAGTTCTTCTTTTTTCTTTCTGCGCGCAGATATAACAAACCAAATAACGCCACCGATAATTATTGGCCAAATTAGCATTCCAAATATTTCTTCAATTATGTATAGATCCATTTAATTTACTTGATTAATTTTGACCTTAGCCCGTTTCCACATTATAAAACCAATAAAAAAAGTTATAACGGTGGTACAAATTAAAACTATCGTGGAAGTAAATAAAAATATATTATTTGCCGAACCAAAACCAAATAAATCTGTTGGGTACCCAAAGACCGCTACTAAACCAAGGATAATCGCCAAATAATAATAAACGAACTCGTCCATTAGATAAGCCATGAGTAGCGTGCCCATCATCCATAAAATAAATCCATCTGGCCAGTTGGCTCTAATATTGAACATCTGCGCCACTAAAAATATACCAGCACCGTAAATAAGCATACCTAATAAAATCAAAGATTTCCCCAAACGAGTATACTTTTTTACTTCAGCAAAATACCACCCGGCTGAATAAGCGCCGATCATAGCGATAATAATAATTAAAATTTTCATCACCTTGCCTAAGTATTGCCAGTTAGAGGCGATGAACGAAAAAATACCGACAGCTATCAAAGCTACGGCGATACCCAATATAATCTTGATAGTTCTCTGTTGAATTTCTGCCTTATTCTCTCGATAAGTGGCTGCCTTATAAGCTTTTTCAACAATTTCCAAAGACCAACCTTGATTCAATAGTTCTTTATAAATATCGCCCTTGGTCATGTTACTGGCCGCGGTCTTCTTTATATATTCCAACAAATTAGCATCAATCTCGACTGACATAAAACTAATAAAAGTATACCACCTAACTATTTAATATCACAATATGCTAAAATTATGATAATGAAACGACGATCATTATATATTTTTCTAACCATCTGCGCTACACTACTTTGCCTACGCACCGCCCAAGCGCAAGCTGATTTAGATACTGACAATGATGGCTTAACTGACTCCCAAGAAAATAATATTTATTATACTGACCCAACACTACCTGACACCGACGGTGATGGGTTTAGTGATGCGAATGAAATAACCAATGGCTACTCACCGCGATTTTCAGACAATAAAAAAATGACTGAAGTTGATAGCGACAAGGATTACTTACCCGATGCTTGGGAACTTTCCTTGGGCACTGGTCTAATGAACCCAGATTCTGATGGTGATTTATATCTAGATGGCACAGAAGTTAGGGCGGGATTTGATCCGCTAAATCAAGAGCGTGTCCAGAAAGAAAAACTAATTAGTGTCAGTCTAGCAAAACAATCGCTCACCTATTCCTTTGATGGTAGAACTTTAGAAACTTTCCCTATCTCCGGCGGCGTCGCTGGGCTACCAACACCGCGTGGCGACTTTGCGGTCATTAAAAAATACCCACTTAAAAATTATGGTGGAGCTGGTTACTATTATCCCAACACAAAATGGAACCTACACTTTACTACTATAAACTACAACTATTATATACACGGGGCTTATTGGCATAATGATTTTGGTAAACCAAAAAGTCATGGCTGTGTTAATGTTAGTTACTCAAACATGGAAAGACTTTACGATTGGGCGCAGGTGGGAACGAAAATAAAAATTCAATAAAAAAAGAGGGTTTGATTTTTCCATCCCCTCTTGCCTAACTACTATACCCGACGCGTCAACTTGATTGCAATGACGTTGTTGATTTGTCCTTGTAATCCAGTGATAGGTTTACCATCTTTGCCTTTTATTTCCACAGTTACCCCTTTGGGAAAGGTTGCCTCGATGTAACGGACCTCCGGCTTAACCACTTTTTTATTCATAGCACCCCCTTATTAGGACGGATTTTGTTGATCGAGCACCCTAAGAACTCTTTCCACACGCATACGCGTATCGACTGGTTCTTGTGGTGAAAACGGCAACATTTGATCTTCCAATTTGAGGGCTTCCATAATCTTACCCAAAGAAACTTTTTTCGATAAATGTAACTTGGCCCGCTCCAATGTTGCCTGATCGATGTTATAAACGTTATCACCGAAACGTAATAATATATAATGCGGCCGCTCGCATTTCATGGCCATAACCTGAACACGTAACTGTTGCTCTTCAGAATCCCCCCCTAAAACAGTGTCGTGTCCATAAAGTGTAACTGTTGCCATAAACTCTCCTTATTTGAATGTGACGAACTATTTTGACTTATTTTTATTAACCAAAACTAACAGAAAA
>CAYGFD010000035.1:0-1413 GCA_964349095.1 uncultured Gammaproteobacteria bacterium | reverse complement strand
GCTTTGTCGGCCGGACTTCCCGGTATAACTGCTAGTTGCCCCTGTTCTTGTCCGCGTAAAATTAAAGCGCCGTGATCTACTGTTAAATTATTTTTCTGCACTACTTCTGGCGTTATATTTACATAACGCACACCTAAGTAGGCTCTCACCACTTTGCCGTATTTTTCATAACTAGAAACTAAACGTTTTACTTCATTTATTGGTATGGAAAAACCAATCAACTGCCCTTCGCGATTAATCGCAGTGTTAATACCAATAACTTGGCCGGATAAATTAACTAGTGGTCCACCAGAGTTACCAGGATTGATAGCCGCATCGGTTTGAAAAACGCCTTCTAAGCTTTCACTTGAACCCCTACCATCACCAGCCACTACATTTCTATCAATACCAGAAATTACTCCTTTAGTAATAGTGTTACTGTATTCACCCAAGGCATTACCAATCGCAATTACTGTTTGACCAAGAACGACTGAATCTGAATCACCTAATTCAATTGCCGGTAGAGTGTTGGCATCTATTTTTATTAATGCTAAATCATTAATTGTGTCGCGGGCTACTACCGTAGCATTAAAAGTTTTGCCGGTATTAGTGACGATAGTGTATTCAGCTTCTTCGTCGTCGACTACATGGCGATTGGTTAGCACCAAGCCCTTGGCTGAATCGATTATGAATCCAGTCCCCCCACCCACTTGCTGCTTACCTTGCGGCGCTGGCTCAGTTGGTTGTGGTGTAGGCGTTCCAAACATAAATGGAAAGGAAAAACCATTATTAAAAAACTGAAATGGATCAATGCTGGAGCTGTTATTTATTTGCGCCACCTCTTTAGATACAATTACACTAACTACCGACGGAGCAACTTTTTTAACCACCTCGGTAGTCGCCGATTCTTCATTTATAGAAACATTTTTGTTCTGGTCTGCTAAATTAGTGCTTACTGGAACAAAGCTACCTAAACTCGGGCCAAAGATTGACCCGGCCCAACCAGCTAAAAAAGCAATAATAGCCATGACTAGCCACTGTAAAGGCAGTCCGCTTGGCGAATTGTGCTTATTTTCTTCAATTTTTTCAAGCATATTTATTTGTTGTTAATTATATTTCTATAATCATTAACGTCCTGAAGACTATTTTTTAACTCATCCACCGTGCTACCAGATTTAAAGATTTTTTTCAGATCTTCATTAAACTTATCAATAAGCGGGCGGATAGTAATAATACCAAAAACAATTAAGGCAGCAAAGATGGATAATTTAATGTAAAAATACACCTGCCTCATTAATAAATTGTGGCGTATTTTATCGGTGTTATTTAATATTTCCTTGGAATATTTAATGTTTTCTTCCAAAAGCTTTTTTAAATCCTCGTATTCTTGATCCATAAATCAAATTATATCAAATTGGGGTAAAAAATAAAAAA
>CAYGFD010000034.1:0-4159 GCA_964349095.1 uncultured Gammaproteobacteria bacterium | reverse complement strand
CCTTGCTTTATTAATTTATCAACCAGATGAGAGCCAATAAATCCTGCCCCTCCAGTAACTAGAACCTTCATAGGGTTTAATTTTTAACCCCTAATATACTCTTATGCGCCTTGAGGTAGTCAATAGTTTGTTTCAATCCTTGCTCCAAACTAATCAACGGAAACCAACCGACTCGTTCTTTAATTTTATCAATACTTGGTATCGCTTGGCGAACAATATAAGGTGGAATTGATGGATCAATATTCACTGTTGATTTTGACTCAATTAAAGTAATTATTTTAGTAGCAATCTCGCCGACGTTGTGAATCTCAGGGTTACCCAAATTAAATACCCCCTTCTCCTCTGAATTCATAAGTTTAATTAACCCGTCAACCATATCAGATACATAACAAAAAGTTGCTGGTAAATCAGGTGAAGAAAATATAGTAATATCTTGATTGGTCATGGCTCTAACCGCAAAGTCTGGTATTAAACGACCATCATTTATTTTTAAACGGGGGCCGTAAGTATTAAAAATTCTAGCTATCTTAACTTCCAGACCTTTATGTTCACCAAAAGTTACGGCTAAACTTTCCGCAAACCGCTTACCCTCGTTATAACAAGACCTAGACCCCACCGGATCAACATAACCCCAATAATCTTCAGTATAAGGGTTGGAGTCTTTTGGTTCACCGTAAATCGATGAGCTGGAAGCTAATAAAAACTTTGCTTTATATCCAAACGCCAAGTCTAATAAATTTTTAGTTCCCAGAGCGCTAGTTTCTAGTGTTTCAATTGGTAAGCGATAATAATCTCGCGGACTGGTTGGACAGGCCAGATTGTATATTTGTTCAACGCCCTGATACTTTACTTTAAAAACATCAAGCTCGGGATAGGCGTCTAAATTTATTGGTTCTCGTAAATCATGTTTAATAAATTTAAAATATGGATTTTTTAAAAGTAAATCAATATTTTCTTCCTGGCCAGTAATAAAATTATCAATACAAATAACATTAGCTTCTTTAACCAAAGCATCGCACAGGTGTGAACCAATAAAACCTGCCCCACCGGCCACCACCACGTTTGATCGATCTAATATCTTTTTGAATTGCATTATATTCTTATTGTAAAAAAAAATCGCCTTAATTACAACTATTAGTAATTATATATGGCCAAGTTAAGATTTTTACCCAAAATATTGGCGTTTAAACTAAATTGAGATTTTACCTTACCTTTAATATCTAAAACCTTCACTTCCGGCCTACCAGAACCAGAGGCTGAAGCAACTATCTCGTCCACCCCGTCACCATCAACATCGCCAGAGGCAATAGTTACTCCACTTCGCCAATTAGAGTTGAATGCAAAAAATTGTGATATCACTTTTCCTGTCATAGTAAAAATTCTTACCTGCGGACCGCCCCCCTCACCCGGTACAGCAATAATCTCGTCACTACCATCACCATTTACATCACCAGTAGTAATATTTACCCCGCCCCTAAACGCCGACGGATAAACCTTAATTTCCTGCTTAATCGATCCAAACCTATCAAAAATACGCAATGGCAAATTTCCTTTTTTAGCGGTAGTAATTATTTCAACTTGCCCATCATTATTTAAATCACCGGCTGTTACATTGACCCCGCCGGTATAGGTTATATCGTAAGCTTGAAATTGATTCAGCATATTACCCTGACCGTCAAAAATTCTTATTAACGGTACAGCCCCATTACCAATGCCTAATATAATATCGTCCTTACCATCGTTATTTACATCATGCACAGCCAGTGACAACCCGCCTCTAAAAGTTTCTACAAAGGCCATAAACTGCCCTTTCAAATCACCCTTTTGATTAAATATTCTAATATGCGGACCCCCGTTTGCCTTGGGCGCAGTAACAACTTCCAAAATACCATCTCCGTCCAAATCCCCCACCGCCACGTTAACGCCTCCTAAAAATCTTGGATGATAGGCCAAGAACGAATTAATATGTGCCCCCTGCGAATCAAGTACGTCTATTTGTGGCTTAAATTGACTAGCCGGCGCAATCACAATCGGACTTTTAGTAACTACTTTTAAAGTTTCAATCAATTGAAAAGCGCTAGCTAAATTCAATCTTCGGCCAATTTTTCCTGCCTTAGTGGTATTTACGGTATCAATTTGATCGCCTGAGGCAATCAACACGTCTCGCAGTTGCGACGGTCGAAATTGCGGGTAAACAGATTTAAGTAAAGCCAGCGCCCCCGACACCATCGGCGCCGCGACCGAAGTTCCAGACCAGTAACCACCAAAAGAGTCTTGAAACTTAACATTAGTTTTGTCTTGATACTGAGTAGAAAATATTTTTACGCCTGGGGCAGATATATCAATACACTTAGAACCATAATTAGAAAAATCAGCCACCACACTATTGACGTCAATGGCCGCTACGCCAATAACTTGATTGTCGCCATTTGTACCATCATCACAAACTGGATACTGGGGGTGTAAATCCAAGTCCACCCCGACACTTTGTTCGTTGCCTGAGGCGGCCACCACCATAACGCCAGCGTTAAAAGCATTGGCAATCACTTGTTTCAAAATTGGGTCTGAGTGCTCACCAACAAAACTTAAATTTATAATATCGGCACCATTGGCAACCGCATAATTAATTGCCTTAGCGACAGTGACGGTATCGCCAGATCCCTTCCCATTAAGTACCCTCAGCGGCATAATGCGCGCTTGCCAGTTAACACCCGTAACACCAACATAGTTATTGCCGATAGCGGCCGCCACCCCAGCCACCACTGTGCCATGCTGCATTGCCACCTCGGTCCAACCCTCTTCATATTTAGGCATCGGGTCGGGTGTATTCATCACAAAATCCCAACCATACTGATCGTCCACGAAACCATTACGATCATTGTCTTGACGATCACCTGGTACTTCCCAAGGATTAAACCAAATATTGGATTGTAAGTCTGGATTATTAATATCAACACCAGAATCTAAAACCGCAATCACTGGCCGCAGTTTTATATTAACTGTTTTTTCCCAACCAACCGGCGCTTTAATTAAATCTAAATAACTCCTTTGATATTCAAAACCAGGATCAGTTGGCTCGGCAGTAATTTTATATGACTGCGCTGGGGACACCTTGCTAACTCCTTTTTTACTTAACCAATAGTTAGTTGCTTGAGTTTGCGTTTCCCAAGACGAGCATACATACCCCTCCACTTGGCCATTATCAAAAAGAACAGATAAGTTACATCCAGTCTGTTCTTTGGCAAAAATAATACTGGGGAAACTTATGGATATTAAAGAAAATATCATCCATATCAATAATGCCTTATTAATCAACTTATTTCCCCTACCAGTTAAAGCCATTGTTTAAGTATATCAAAATCCCCTATTTTAATTAACGGGTAAACAAATCTTTACTTACGAAAAGGTTATTTCTTTGGTTGCAATCGATCTATCTCTTGCTGATATAAATCAGCATAATCTGGCCTTTGCTTCAAGGCCTCTTGCCACTGCTCCACTGCTTCTGCTACCTTACCCTGACCTTCTAAAAACTGCGCGTATAAAGTAACTACATTGATATCTTTATTAGTCTTGGATAAAGCGTCTTTAAACAATGTATCAAGTGTTTCCGGGCTAGCGGAATAACGATCTCGTTCAAATTCGATAAGGGCGCGCCAATACAAACCATAAGTCGGAGACTTCTCAATCGCCTTGCGGTAGTTAAAACGAGCGCTGGCATAGTCGCCTCTTTGTTCCGCAATATAAGCCATACTGTAATAAGGTACTGGCTCTTCAGGAAACAAGGCGCTAGCTAGTATGTAAGTATCAAAAGATTTTTTATATTCTCCGATTGGGTAATACTCAGACGCAATACTTAAAAGTAATTGAAATTTCTGCGCCTTAGGAGCATCAGCTGAAAGGGCGTTTAATTCATCTTGATATTTTTGCAGTCTGTCCAAAAACGGTTGTTTTTCCTCTTGGGTTAGTTTGGGATCAACATAATCAATCAATGGCACTTTCGGCGGTCGAGACAAATACCAAAAAATAAAAATAGCGGCTGCTACTAAACCGGCCAGACCTAAATAAATATAAAGTTTCTTCTTGTTTTCCATGCTGACTAGTTTAGCAAAAGTATAAAATATTGCAACTAAACCAAAAGCCCTCGGAAAAACCGAGGGCT
>CAYGFD010000033.1:0-4354 GCA_964349095.1 uncultured Gammaproteobacteria bacterium | reverse complement strand
CAAGCGTGCCAGCAACTTCTCTTCATTAAGTGTTGGAATTATAACTGAAATCATACCTCCAACATAACTATAACAAAAAAATGTTTTTGTCGCACTAAAAAAGGGGCTACTTAGCCCCTTTTACTTATAACATCAATTCTTCTTCGGCCCTCTTATACTCATGGACCGCGTCTTTAGTAAACCAGTGTTCAATTTCATGCTGTGCTTCTTCGGCAGTTTCTGAGGCATGAACTATATTATGTACTGCCCTTTTTTCCTTATTAGCAACCGCTGCTGAATCAGCAGAATAATCACCTCTAATAGTTCCCATTTCCGCCATTGCCGGCATGGTATTACCAGCCATTTTTCGAACCATATCAACCGCGTGCACACCTTGAATTACCATCTTAACCAGCGGAGCCGAAGTCATATAATCAATCAACCACTTTCGAACCATTTGTCCAATTTCCATCTTATCAGCAGTGCCCAGCTCGGTCATCGCGTCATAACCATACTTAGCATAAGTATTCAATGTCTTTTCACCAAGTCTACCTATCCAGGCTTCATCCTTTGGGTAATGATCATTCATCTGCTCAAAAGTTGGCAGAAACATTGCCAAGGCAACAACCTTTAATCCGCGTTGCTCAATACGATTTATAATTTCTCCGATCAAACCGCGCTTTACGCCATCGGGCTTGACCATCACATATGTTTTTTCTTCTCGTGGGTGATTCATAAATTTTTTTAATATTTAATAACCAGAGTATATCAAAATTTGAAAAATAATCAAGAGTCGATTATTGTCTCCTCCAAACCTGACCATCACTCACAAACTTTATCGTACCGTCTTGGTCAGTCCGTAATATCTCTACACCCAACACTTTATAACGCAGTAAAGTTTCAGCATGCGGGTGACCAAAACTATTATTAAGTCCAGCAGAAATTACCGCCCACTGTGGATTTACCGCCTTTATAAACTCAGGCGTGGAAGAGGTTCTGCTTCCGTGGTGTGGCACTTTTAATAACTGTGCGGAAATATCGCCATTATTTCTTATAATTTCCGATTCGTTTTCGGCGGTTATATCACCAGTGAATAAAGCTCTTGTTTGACCGTATGATAGTTTGACCGTGACTGAAGTACTGTTTAAATCATCAACCTCCCGACCAGATAAATCGGAAATTGGAAATAAAATATCAAACTTCACACCATCGGAAAAACTGATACTATCCCCAGCTTTCGCTTGTTGCCAAGGTATTTGTTCATTCTTAATAATAGATAACCACTCACTATACTCATCAATGGTGTGTAAAACTCCTGTGGCCAAAACTTTATCAACCCGATACCGTTCCATGACCGCTAAATTACCAGTGAGATGATCGGCGTGCGGGTGGGTTAAAATACTTAAATCAATATTTTTTTTAAAAAATGGTAGCACGTCGCTAATTTGGCTCAGTATTTTTCTACTAGGACCACCATCGATTAAAATTGCCGCTCCTGCTGGTGTCGTTATCAAAACACCATCACCTTGGCCAATATCGAAAAAATATACGGCTAATTCCGGACGACCATGACTGGTTATCAGGGCTAAGCCAAAGATAAATAAAAAACTAGCTAGTAGAAGATATTTTTTCATTTGCCAGGGCTCGTTTAATATACCAAATTAAAAAAATATATAAACCACCAACGACCATATAGACCGTGGCGGATGAATTGATGGTGGCCCAAGATATATTGGAAAAAGAATTGGCAATTATTTTAATCAAATAAAGTATTATATATACAGGCCAAGCTATTATAGTAGCGACACTAGGAAAACTACTGAGTAAAATTATTACTAAACCACCAAACATTACTGCCGGAATCAAAGGCACAATCAATAGATTTGCTAGAGGTGAGATGATGGAAATTTTATCTACCGCTATCAGTAATAGAGGTGCGGTGGCAAATACAGCGGCTAGAGTTTCAATAAACACACCTCGCAGTGGCCACCATTTTGGCAACCATTTAAATAACAAATCCAATTTATCGGGTAAATACAAAAGTCCAGCCATAGCTAAAAAGGACAACTGAAAACCTAAATCGGTTAAAACAACGGGATTCCATATCAGCATGGCGGCGGCGGCCAACAATAACAAATTACTGTAAATAGCTGCGCGACCGACTAACCTAGCTACCACTACTAAGAGCCCCATGATGCCGGCCCGAACCACCGCCGCTTCACCACCGCTAAATACTACAAAAGCTATCACTAATAAAATCACTGCCCAACTGGCACTAACCCGAGACAAACCCAAAGTTAATAATAAGCTAAAAATAATTGTCATTACTACAGTCACATTATAACCTGATACGGCTAAAATATGACTTACTCCAGCACTTCGAAAATTCTCTTTTAGATCAGGTGGCAAGGCGTCATCCTCTCCCCACCAAATACCCGACAACAAAGATGACTCCGGTTCAGGTAACAATTTCCCCACCCTTTCTGATACCTGGTCGCGGATCTCCAATATTTTTCTAATAAAAATTGACCCACTATGACCAGTAAGTAATTTGATTTCAGGAAAGGAGCAGCTAGTCGTGACACCTTGCTTTAAATAATAAGAAAAAACTTCCTTTTTTATCTCACAACTTATTTCCAGTCTGTCACCATAAACATATTTAGGATAACGTCTGGCATAAATCAAAACTTTCTCCTTATCATAATCTATTAAGGTCACTATATATCGAGTACTACTCTCTCCCCGACTTGGTGATTCACTTACCCAAGCTGAAAAAATATTCTTTTCGTCAATTTTTAAATTAACATTTTGTTTGGGTAATGTATTTACAGTATAAAAAATTACCAAAAGCATTGTGGCTAGGGCCAAACTTAAATATCGCCACCTGTCTTTTAACCAAAAACCGAGTATAACAAAAATAATTACCACCCCCGCCACTGGCTGTTTAGGGATAAACCAGTGGCCAATAATTACCCCCAAGATGATGGCTATTAAAAAATATCGCAAAATTTCCGCTGGATAAAGTTTCCTCATTAATATTATTCTACTAAATAAAAAACACTGCTATCAATCTAGCAGTGTTTGCAAGGCGGCTTCATGGAGCCCATGAGTTGTGATACTGAGCGACTTATCATCGCTATTATATGAACGAGAAGAGATTCCAAACTTTTCATGCACAGTAGTAAGCACTACCATGTCGCCGACCACCTTAACGATCAAAACGGGATAAGAATTTTTCTTACCATAGCGGAAAGCTTTCGACAAAATCTGCTCCTCAAACCTCTTATGTAAAGTATCTTCGTGGACCACCAACATTAATTCGCCACCTAAAATATTATCTGAACTTACCAACATACCATCGGCAAATTCTGTTAACATAACCACTTTATTTTCCATCCCCTCCTCCTAAATAAAAGAACTTATTTTTTCTGTGATTTTAGATAACTAATTATAACTTCATCTAACTTGCCGTCAAGTATACTATCCGGATCGCCAGTTTCAAAACCAGTACGATGATCTTTTACTTGTTTATAAGGATGTAAAACATAAGAACGCGCTTGATTTCCCCATTCCGCCGATTTAAATTCACCGCGCAACTCTTTTTTAATATTATGCACCTTTTGCTGCTCTATTTGCCACAACTTGGCATACAAATACTTCATCGCCTGCGCCTTATTTTGCATTTGCGAACGTTCGTTCTGGCAAGTTACCGTGATACCGGTTGGAATATGAACTATACGCACTGCTGAATATGTTGTATTAACACTTTGCCCACCATGACCACCTGACATAAATGTATCAACGCGTAAATCTTTGGGATCAATCGTTATGGCCTCGAGTTCTTCGAGTTCTGGCAATACCTCAACCAAAGCAAAGCTAGTGTGGCGCATCTTCTCCGCATCAAATGGCGAAATACGAACTAGTCGATGCACCCCCGCCTCACTTTTTAAATAACCGTAAGAATATAAACCAGTAATAAAAATAACTGAACTTTTTATGCCCGCTTCCGTACCACGGGACTCATCCATGATTTTTACCACCCAATCTTTACTCTCCGCATAACGCATATACATACGCCTTAATATTTCCGCCCAATCTTGAGAATCAGTTCCGCCAGCTCCAGCATGGATGGCTAGTATGGCGTTGGCGCCGTCGTACTTATCACCTAAAAATTTTTTTAATTCCATTTCATCAAGTTCTTTTAATAACCGCCCATAGTTAATTTCTAATTCCTCTCGCAAATTGACATCTTGTTCTTTTTGGTCGGCCCGAGATAACTCTAAATTATCATTTATATTTTTTGATAAATTATTAAAACCCCCCAACTCTTTTACTAGTTGGTCATGACGCTGACTTAAATTTTTTGCCTCTTGCT
>CAYGFD010000032.1:0-4646 GCA_964349095.1 uncultured Gammaproteobacteria bacterium | reverse complement strand
GTCTAAAACAATTTATTTACTAAAAAATGCAACTGCTTTAGTATTTCCTGCAAATTATGAGGGTTTTGGAATACCAGTATTAGAGGCTTGGTCCGCTGGCGTGCCGGTTATTTCTGCCGCCGCGGCTGCACTTCCAGAAATAGTTGCTCAAGGGGGTTTATTGGTTAGCGAGTATGATATTGAAGGATTTACAAATGCTATGAACACTTTGCTTACAAATGATAATTTAAGAAAGCGTTTAATTGAAAATGGTCGCCAAAGACTACAGGATTTCAATTGGGATAAAACAGCCCAGGAAACTTGGAGGGTGCTTTCACTGGTGTCGACAGAGGCTACTGTTTCGACTCAGACAAAAGTTAATAATTTTGACCAATATGAATAAATTATTTGGACATCGGGAGGTATCAAGGTTCTTTGATGTCGGTTTTAAAGCTGATAAGTTAGCGGGCGCCTATTTATTAATTGGCCCAAGCGGTGTTGGTAAGAAAACCTTTGTTAGAGATTTAATTTGCAAATGGCATGATTTGTCTAGTTTTGATCAAATAGGTAACGACGTCGATGTGTACTGGTTAGAAAGAATCGAGGGTAAAAAAGAAATCAGCATTGAGCAAATCAGAAGTCTATCGGAATTTGTCAATTTGACGTCTTGGAATAATCGTCTGCGAGTAGTCGTTATTGCTGATTGTGATTTAATGAACGCTGAGTCCGCCAATGCCTTATTAAAAACACTGGAAGAACCCGCTCCATTAACTATTTTTTTATTAACAACCGCACACAGCCGCAGATTACCATTAACTATTATCTCCCGCTGTCAGACAGTGAATTTTTCTCCATTGTCAGAAGAAGAAATAAAAGGTTATTTAAATAATGAAAAGTTTGTAGGTGATATAGATTTTGTTTTGCCACTTGCTCAGGGCCGACCAGGCAGGGTTCGTAATCTAATTAATGACGAGATAGAGCTTAACAAGAGGCAACAGGTGGTTAAATTATTTACAGATTATTTGCTTACCAAAAAGTCGATCGCGAGTATTGATTATGTAAATGACCTTCTATTAAAAAGTAAGGCGGGAGAAGAAAAAGATTTGCTAGGGCAGAATGAAAAACTCGCCGCACTTTTTAGTGTGTGGCTAGAGGTAGCTCGCGATGTGCTTTTTAGCAAATATGGAACACCACAGGCGCTGGTTTATAAATCAATGGCGGCTGATACTGAGAAAATAGCCAATATTTATACTTTACCTAATATTTATAGTATAATTAAGCACATTAGTGATGCTTTAGCGAAACTGAAAAGTAACGCCAATGCTAAACTCACATTAGAATGGCTTTTAATATCAATCAAAAATATATGAACAAAGCTTTAAAGATTTTTTTTCTCATCATCAGCTTATCTTTAGTGGGAGCCAGCTGTACCACCTTATCGTCTTCTTCCAAAGGGGTGGGGGCAGGTATTTATAAATCTACTGATAAAGCGGTCAATTGGGAGCAAAAGGTTTTTGTATCTAAGAGCGATAAAGGTAACCTTACGATCGATAATGTTAATGTTAACCGTATTCAGTTTTCTCCGTTTGATAGTAATGCACTTTATATTACTTCGCCGGCCAGCGGTGTATTTTACACTGACAATGCAGCCGAGGTTTGGAGTAGAATTTTTGACAAGAGCGTTAATTCATTATTCATTCATAGAACAAAAAAAGATGTTTTGTACGTGACTAGTGGAAATAAAATTTACAAGAGCGATGATAATGGAAAAAATTGGGCAGAAATATACACCGAAGCAACGCCCAACGCCCAGATGGTTGATTTAGTCATGGATTATAACAACACAAATATTGTTTGGGCGATTTCCTCATCAGGTGTTTTACTTAAGAGTCTAGACGCTGGCGTTAGTTGGCAATTTGTTTATAAATTTAGTAAGGCCGTTTCTCGAATTTATTTGAATAAACAAGGTATTATGTATGTGGCTATGCCGTCGCGAGGTATTTGGCGCTCCATCGATGGTGGAATTACTTGGGTTGATACGCAAGCGGTTTTAGAAAAGTTAGTTAGAAAAGTGGGTACGTTTAGGCAATTAACTTTTATTCCCGGTCAAGATAATGGTTTTCTATACGCAACGCCGTATGGTTTGTTTAAAACATTGAATGGCGGAGACGACTGGACTCACATAGAACTAGTAACCCCGCCGCAGGCTGTTGGAATAAATACCTTGGCTGTAAACCCTAAGGATACTAATCAGATTTATTACGCCATAAATAATATAATATATTATTCAAGCGACGCTGGAACGAACTGGATTACCAGAAATTCACCGGCACGTCAGGCGGTTACAGCATTAAACATTAACCCAGATGATCCTAGTGTTATGTATTTAGGGGCATCAAGATTGGAAAAATAATTATGTTACCACAAATAATAACTGCCAAAGAGAAAATACATGGTTCCATAGAGCATCTTAAAAACGAGCTTAAGCAATTACGTACCGGTAGAGCTAACCCAGCCCTAGTAGAGCATTTGCTAGTGGAGTCCTATGGAGCAAAGACTCCATTACGCGAACTAGCCTCAATTACTACTCCTGAGGTCAGACAAATATTAATTCAACCATGGGATCCGGCAATAATTAAGGATATTGATAAGGCAATTACCGCTAGCACGCTTGGTTTAAACCCGACAGTTGATGGACAGGTTTTGCGTATTAATCTACCAGCCCTGAATGAAGAGCGACGTAAAGAGCTGATTAAAATAATGAACGGCATGATGGAAAAGGCCAGGGTTTCAATACGAGCGGCGCGTGAAGACTCATTAAAGGATATTAAGAAGCAGGAACGAGACGGTGATATATCGGAAGATGATTTATTTTCAGCGCAAAAAGATTTGCAAAAAATGATTGATGACATTAACGAAGAGATAAAAAAATTAGGCGATGTTAAGGAAAAGGAAATAATGACCGTTTAATTTATGTTTGTGACAATAATAGTTTTTATTGCAATTTTAGCTGTCCTCGTCTTAGTTCACGAATTCGGACATTTTTATTCTGCGAGAAAATTAGGGGTGCTGGTTAAGGAATTTGGTTTTGGTTTTCCGCCAAGGATGTTTGGCATTAAGAAGGGGGAGACATTATATTCGATAAATTGGTTGCCGCTAGGCGGTTTTGTTAAATTAAAAGGTGAGCAAGGTGAAGAGTTAAACGACCCAGACAGTTTTGCCTCACAAAAAGCTTGGAAACGTTCAATTATTTTAGTGGCGGGGGTTTTTATGAACGTTGTATTATGTTTTGTGCTTTTAACTACTGGCTTTATTGCAGGTCTTCCAACCAGTGTTGATAGTTCAAATATTGGCAAGGCACGAGACGTTAAAATACAAATATTTGGTCTAGTAGATAATTCACCGGCTATCGCTGCTGGTGTTCAACCAGGTGACGCGGTCATATCTATTGATGGAAATTATTTTTCCAAGATCGAGGAGGTTCAGTCATACATCTCATCGCATGATGGGCAATTATTAAAATTCGAGTTGGCTAGGGGACAGCAGGTTATTTCAAAAGAAATTACCCCGGCCCCACTTACAGCGTTTAAAGAGCAAGTTGGTATTGGTGTATCGTTAGTGCAAACAGGTATCATTTCATACCCTTGGTATGAAGCTATTTGGCAGGGAGTTAAATCTACTGGCCTGCTTGTTTATAATATAGTAGATGGCTTTGTATCCTTTTTCGGGCAGTTATTCACCACTGGCCAAGCGCCAGCTGATGTAGCAGGCCCAGTTGGCATTGCCATGCTCACTGGTCAAGTTGTGGGTTTGGGCTGGATATATGTTTTGCAATTTGCCGCGCTACTTTCTATTAATTTAGCGATTATTAATATACTGCCATTTCCAGCTCTAGATGGAGGTAGGTTGTTATTCGTAGTAATTGAAAAAATACGAGGTAAGCAGGCAAATGCCAAAATCGAGGCAATTATTCACACAATTGGTTTCAGTTTCTTAATGCTTTTGATTTTGGTTATCACTTATAGGGACGTGGTCAAAATCGTTGGCAATTGGTTTTGATATGCCAACAGGAATACCATCTAATGTTCTGAAAATGATTAGTGGTAAAAAATGGTACCATCAAAGATTTGATGGTGCTCTTTTGTATTTAGATACAATTGCGGAGGCGGAGGTAGCACGAGAGTCAAGAAAACCCATAGGTACCGAGGCGAAGGTCAGAGTTTGGTTTTGCAAGGACGGGAAAGCGGACTGGTATTTAGATATGGCTGATGTAAAAAAGGGGGCCCAAGTGATTGTTAAGAAGGCAAGGAAAGCCACGCATGTTTCCAGTTCACTTTTAAAAAAATGGAAACCCGATGAGGTTAAGTTTGAAAAATTTTATAAAAGATTTCAAAGGTTAAATTTGAGAAATTTATCCGATAAAAAATTAATTGCACTGTTTAATGAATTTCATAAACTGAGTTTTAAGCGTTTTACGTCATCATCTGTAATAGATCACTTTGCTTTGGGTACAGATGAGTTAATAGCTAATATGGTAAAAAAAGAAATTGGCTCCAGTGAAAATAAATCTAGTTTTACTGATGCGTTTAGCAAGTTAACGGCGCCAGTTCATCAATCATTTATTAATCAGGCGGAGATGGAGTTATTGGACATAGCTATTAAAAAAC
>CAYGFD010000031.1:0-4698 GCA_964349095.1 uncultured Gammaproteobacteria bacterium | reverse complement strand
TAGCTCCTCAAGTGCTGACTCAACATTCAAACTGCAACTAGTGCAATGCATACCATTGATTTTTATCTTCACCGACTGAGTGTTATTATTTTTATTTGTAAACAATTTCCACATAATTAAATTACCTCCATTACCCCACTATACATGCCCATGGAACAAGAAAAAGTAAATTTCCCTTTTTTCGTGGGAGTAAAGGTGAAGGCTCTCTCATCAGTAGGATTTAAGACCTGAAAGATGTTAAATTGTCTAAAAGAAAAGGCCGCGGCACAACTATAAACATTGTTAGTGACCAGTCGCAACTCTACCGGCACATTTTGTTTGACCGTAAAATATTCTGGGCTGTAACCACTATTAGAAATATCAATTGTAATTTTTTGTAACTCACCATCATAATCAGCTACGGAAACAAATTCACCCTCCCCACTAAACCAGCCTGCGGTCACTTTCTGAAAGGTTATAGGGGCGTCAATGACTTGTAACACTCCATTGAAACTATAAAGCGACATTATAATTAACGCCACGGCGGTAAACTTTAAAAAACGACCTCGCCAAACATCACTAAACTTTGCGGTTGCAATACCTAAGGCGGCAAATAGCGGAGTTGTTCCTAAAACAAAGGTGAACATAATTATGGCGCCAGCCCAAGCATTTCCAGAAGTGATAGCTACTACCTCCATTGCCTGCGTTACCCCACAAGGAATAAATACTGTTAACAAGCCTAATATAGCTGGGGCAAATAACCCCTGATTCCTGGTAGACCCGTGAACTAACTTCCTTAAAAATTTTGGCGGTTGCAAAGCTAACCAGCGCAAAGATGGGTGCACATTGAGCAAATTAAGAGCGGTCGCCAACATAAACAAAGCCACTAAAACTTGAAAGGTCAGTCTTACACCTAAACTAAGTGATAATACTGATCCGAGCCAACCCAATAAAAATCCAAATAAAGTATGAATTAGTATCTTGGCTACTAAAAATACCCAGACCGCTTTACTGGCTGATGAATATGGCTTTAGATTAGTGTTAGGCAGCTGAACCCCTTCCCCAGCTATTTCATCTTCTTTTTGATTGGCAATCAAACTAGCCAACAACCCACCCTGGACAGCTAAACAACTTAGGCCCCCAGTAGTTAAACCCACTAATAATATAAACCCTAAACTAATTGTCTGTGTATTTTCAAATCCATTCATAATAAGTAATTATAATTTTAATGTTTTTAATCGTAAGGCGTTAAGAACTACAGAAACGCTGGAAAAAGCCATAGCCCCCGCGGCTAACATGGGGTTCAATTGCCAACCGTAAATAGGATATAAAACTCCCATGGCGACTGGAATCAAAACCACGTTATAACCAAAGGCCCACCACAAGTTTTGTTTTATATTATTCATTGTCAAACGTGAAAGTGAAAATACCCGAGGGATCAACGATAAATCGCTCCTAAGTAAAGTAACAGCGGCTGAAGCCATGGCGACGTCTGTGCCACTGCCCATAGCTACACTGACATCAGCAGCAGCTAGTGCCGGTGCGTCATTTATACCATCACCAACAAATGCCACCACGCCATTTTTTTTCAGTTCTCGTATTTTTTGTTCTTTAGACTGTGGTAAAACCTCTGCCTCTACTTGATCGATACCCAAACTATCTGCGACTGCTTGGGCAGTTATGTTATTATCACCCGACAACATCACTGTTTTAATCTTTAAAAATCTTAATTCATTTACTAAATCAACTGACTCAGGACGTATCACATCAGCAATACCCCAAATTGTTTTAAATTTATTATTAAAAGCAGCTAAGGTGACTGTTCTACCTAGACTTTGCCAAGTCATTATTTTTTTCTTTATTGTCATGGGCAATTCCACGCCTCCCTCTTCTAACCATTTTAGTGTTCCAATTTTGATTAAAGTATTATTTACGACAGCTTCAATTCCAGAACCGGGAACGTCTTTAAAATTACTCACTGCTGCTGGTGACTGGCTCACTAAATTTCTAACAATCGCTTGGGCAACGGGATGGTTAGAATTCTGTTCTACCGAACTAATAATTTGTTCGTCCTGAGTATTTTTACCATCAACCCAGTAATCTTCTACTACTTCCATCGTCCCTTTGGTAAGAGTGCCAGTTTTATCAAATACCATTGTATTAACTTTGGTCGCAAGTTCGAGCGCTTCAGCATTCTTTATAAGAATGCCGATATTCGCAGCTCGACCAATTCCGACTATAAGTGAAGTGGGTGTGGCTAAACCTAAGGCACAAGGGCAAGCAATGATTAAAACAGAAATGGATGTAAGCAACGCGCGAATAAATTGCGGCTCTGGTCCCCATACTACCCAGATAATAAAAGATAAAACTGATAACACCATTACTACTGGAACGAAATAAGATGACACCTTATCAACCAAATTTTGTATTGGCGGCCGAGAGCCTTGCGCTTCTCTAACTAGCTTAATTATTTGAGCCAGCACAGTATCACTACCAACTCGTTCGGCCACAATTTCTAAAACACCAGAAATATTTAGAGTAGACCCTATAACTTTATCGCCAACATTTTTATCCACTGGCAAACTCTCACCTGTCACCATACTTTCATTAACAGCGCTAAGACCGTTAAGCACTACCCCATCGACTGGTATTTTTTCTCCGGGCTTAACTAATAGCCTATCTCCCTTTTTAATATCCTCTGTTGGGACTTCAACCAACACACCACCCCTAAATACATGTGAAATTTTTACCTGTAAACCAAGTAATTGAGTTATAGCGCCACTGACTTGTTGACGCGCTCTTAATTCTAAAAATTTACCTAATAAAACCAAGACGATAATTGTCGCGGATGTTTCAAAATATATGTGGACATCCACCCCCAACCGTTCAAAATAACCATTCCAAATCACGGCCACTATTGAATAGAAATAAGCTACGCTAGTACCCAAGGCTACCAGAGTATCCATATTAGTAGTTTTATTTTTCAAAGCTGACCAAGCACTTTGGTAAAAGCGTTTACCCAACCACCACTGCACCGGTGAGGCTAAAGTGAATTGCAACCAATTATTAGAAAGCCAATCTGGTGCACTAGGTAACATGGCCCCCAGCACTAATAAAACTGTTAAAACACCACCAATCAATAACTGGCGGGATAATTTATTAAATTCAACCTTCCTTTCTTCAGCTGATAAGTCAATCATTTCATCAGCGTGAATATGTGCTTTATAACCTAAACTTTGCACCGCCTTTTCTAAGTCTTGTTCCTGACACTCTGCATCATTAAAAGCCACCGTAGCCTGGGAGTTACCATAATTCACCGCCGCCTGATGAACTCCTGGCACCTTGGATAATTTTCGTTGAATATTTGAAGCACAACTGGCGCAGTGCATCCCCGATATATGAAACGCCAGTGTTTTGTCTTTATTGCTTTCCATATTTATTGGGATTTAATTTAAATGTTTTATAACAACCCGAGGCACAAAAATAATAATGCTTCTTTTTCCAAATATAATCTCCACTGGCTGTCTTTGGCGACAGTCTCATACCACATACCGGATCAATAACGAGTGGCACTAATTCGGTCATCTTTATTTTTAACTCCCCTATTTCTTTTTTTCCACTCTGGCGCTTAATAAGCACCTGTCTAAGTAAATCACTTGCTTTAATAAAATTTTCATGTGCAACCCGGTAGTATATTTGTTTACCGACTCGCTTAGTTTCCACAACCCCGAACCCCCTGAGTACTTGCAGGTGCTGACTCAGATTAGCTTGTGGTAATGCCAACATTGTCTGAATATCAGTAACAGATAATTCATGGCCTCGAAGTAATTGCATAATCTCCAACCTCTTAGGATGGGCCAGCGCCTTTAATAGTGAAGCGTGTTTTTTAAATACTTGTTGATACATATTCGATTTTTAGAATATATCATTTAACTGTTTACGTCAAATATCCAAAAAAATGGATAAAAAAAGAGACCGGGTGAGCGTCTCGCGGAGAATTGGGTTGGACTAGGGTCCTAGCAATTGTTGAGCGTTGGCTCGAGTGGTCTTTTTTTACCGGATTACCGGTGTTGGTTTGGTGATGAATGTACGATGTTGATTAAGTTAATTGTAAAGCCTTAGGTAATAACGGTCAAATGATTATCAAAACTAAAACAGCCCCGATATAAATCGGGACTGTTTTGAATTCAGTATTTAGCTAAGATTACGGAAGTTTCGGTACTGGTAGATTGAGGCTAGAGCACTTCATCATGTTTATCCAACGCTTAGTGGTCTTGTAAACATAACCAGTGGAAGTGTTCTCGCTCTTCAATCCATGAGCTACCCAAGGCTTCAATACCTCGTTCTTATAAGCAATTTGGAATCGATTAACTGCTTCCATAGTAGCTTTATTGTATACACCATCAACGGTTAAGTTCTCTTTCATGTATTCGTTTAAGAAAGTTTGCAATTTCTTAACTTCGTTGACGTTGTTGGATCTACCAAACTTTATATACTGAGTTAAATATTCGGAACAAGTTTCCGCGCCCAATACTTTTGGTGTTGGAGCTTGTACACCGAGTACCTGACCGACTGACACTGCTTTATCAGCTACACAGCCTCCAGTAGCATGGAACCTTACATAAACAGTCCTAAGTCCTGTATCCCCTGTTAAAGTCCAAGGTAATGAAGCTACCGCTGTCTGGAACGATGCACCAGCAAAGGATGGGTCGTTGCTAA
>CAYGFD010000030.1:0-4715 GCA_964349095.1 uncultured Gammaproteobacteria bacterium | reverse complement strand
GCCTTATCAAGATTATCTAATGCTAGAGTAATTAGTTTGACCGAATCATCCTGGAGAGTCTTTTTAGCAGCAGCACCTTGCTCAGAACTTGCTTGTTGAATCTTTCTAGATGCTGACAGGAGATAAGCCTTACCAAGCTCTGTAAACAAAGCTGGATTTTTAGGCTCCTTTTCAATTGCTTTATTAAAGGAATCAATTACCCAATTTTCTGCATCCTTAGCGAATAAAACAGTGCCTCGGTAGATTGATCCTAACGCTTCCCAGTTGGCGACGTTCTGTGGTCCAAGTTCTGTCGCTTTCCTTGCTTCGCTAATTGAGAAGGAAATGAATTGCTGCAATTGTTTGATCTGCTCATTTTTACCTTCTTGTGTAGGGGCGGGGTTCTGTGAATTAATTTTATTTGCCTGCGCTAATAAAATTTGAGCAAACGCAATGTGATAAGTATCACGATAAGGGTTTAATCTAACAGCATCTTGTGCTTTTAAGGCAGCAGTATCCAATGTTTCAAGTTTCTGTGAAGCCACACGTGCCTGTGCGTAAGCAACATCCGCCAGCCAGAAACGCCCAACTGCATAAAATGTGGATAAACCAACTAGAACAACAAGAGCTAGTCCAAATGAAAATATAAACGATGTTCTTGGGGATGATGAAAGTGATAACTCTTTCTTTTGATTGGCTGAATAAAAACCAATAAGTCCTAATACTAGCCAATAGGACATTGCTATAGCAGTATTAAAATAATATATAACGGATGCGAGAACAAGAACAATAAATGAAGATACAATGGCAGCTTTAAAGTACCAATCCTCAGATTGTTTATCTTTTATCATCTTCCAGGAACTATATAGACCAAAGAGAATTATGCTAATGTAAGCTAATAATCCAAGTATACCGGTCGTACTTAGGACTTGTGAAAGCTCACTACCAGACTTATCAAATCTAAACGCCCAAAAATTCGAGTCATTGAAATTTTCCGGCTTAAACTTTGAGAAACCAAATATAAACGTCTCCGGACCCGTGCCCACTATTGGGCTGTCCTTTAAATTCTGGGCCGCAATTTTCCAACTAGCTTGCTGAGATAAATTTATCTCTACTGGAGATGGTGTACGTAATATACTTGCCACACTAATTGGCCACGCGATTATTGCAATCAGCAAAAAGAGTGATGGAAGCATCGTCCATTTAAAACCCACAGCCTCGTTTTTAATAAACACTAAAATTAACCAACAAACGAGAGCCACCACTGCTGCCCACCAGCCAATCGTATAATCGATTAAAATCAATGCTAGTGCTGGCAATATAACCAAAACTAAACCTAGTACTCTTCCAAATAAGCTCTGGGCTGCTTTTGACATCCATAAACTTAGAGGCAGACTAGTGGCAAACATTATAGCTGCCGCGTTAAGTGACAAGCCAAATAAGGTAAAGCTTGATAGTTGTCCGGCCGACATGGCAAATAGTTTAATATTCAAAAACTGAAGTATGACAAATACAGCCGCTATACCAGTACCTGTTAGCCACCAGCCAACCAATGACTGTGCATTTTCTTTGGTTTTCACCTCGTTTAAAACAACAAAATACAGCAAAATGTAAGATAATGTGCTTAATATGGAACCATTAAATCTTCCGTAAAAACCCATTATTGATGTAATCGGATCCAAAGAAAATATTGTTGCCACAATCATTGCCGCTAACCAAAAAAGCACCAGCCAATTCATCAAAGTCTTTTTTACTACCGTCCCCTTGGCAAAAACAACCTTGGCTACCCATAATACAAACATCAATACTGTGAGAACGAGTAATAAGCTTTGTTTGTTAAATTCAAAGATTTCATTAGTTTGCGGTAAAAAGAATATTGGCACGACGAGAACCAATAATCTAAGGCCCCAATATAAAACCTTATCCAATAACTTACTTTCATAAGCCTTGGTGCCAGGAATGTTTTGGGCAACCGTCGAGAACGTTTGGTTTAGATCCATATTTGTGTTAGTTAATAATTACTATTTAAGCTTCTTTATTATATATAATATTAAAAACCTTAACAATCATGCTAAATGCCTGCGGTTACTGTAATATTTGGTCAATTTTACATTGTTGTTGTAATAAACAATGGAAAAAGACGATTTTTTTACTAAATTTTATTTTTTTTTATAAACTCCTCTACCACTTTTACGTCTTCTGGCTTTGTTAAATCTAGCCAATAATCTTTAAGAATTTTTATTTTCACCCGCCCGGCTTTGGCTAAATTAGTTACAGCGTCGGTTAATTCATATTCCCCACGTGGCGATAGGCTTACACTTTCAGCGGCTTTAAAAATCTCTGGGGTAAAAGCATATAATCCGGAGTTAATTAAATTTCCCACATACTCTTTTGGTTTTTCGATAATTCTTTCTAATAAACTATTTTCATTTTTTATTAAGACTCCGTATTTTTCCGGATGATCATGGACCTGTCCTGATGCATAGTTAAAATCAGCATCAGCTGCTAAATTTCTTAGATCATCTGCCGAATACAGGTTATCACCGTTTATAACCAAAAAAGCATCCTTACCGACACTCTGTTGAGCAGCCAGTACCGGACATAGCGTTCCGTATTTTTCCGCGGGTACAAATTCATATTGATCTATTATATCTACTTGGCCGTGCCACCCTTTTATTTTTTTTATAGCCGCCTCTTTTTGATAACCAACTACGGCAATTATTTTTTCAATCCCAGCCAAACTTAAATTTTCAAACAAATAAAATAAAAATGGTCGTTGTGCAACTGACACTACGTGCTTTGGTTCGTTTACCGCCAACTCTTTCATTCTAGTTCCTTTGCCGGCAGCCAAAATTACCGCTTGTTTAATCATATTCCCAAATCCTTAATTTTAAGCAACCATGTTTTTTTATAACTTTCCCTAGTATCATGGTCATGAAATTTTAATACTTGGTTATTTATAATCACACCTTTATCGTGACTACTTACTTTAAATCTTTTTGGTAAAAAAGCTATTTGTGCCATCCGCCAAAACTTTTCCCATATTGATAAAGTGAGTAAATAACCCAAACTACGGATAATTCTATCAAAAATATTGAAACGTGTCGTGGCAATGAATTGTAGATCTAAATTAGGAAAATATTTTCCCCACTCATCGTTTTTATTTATTAGTTTTTCTCCAACACCATCATCAAATAAAACCGTCATTTGCGTAAACCAGAAATGAAAGTACACATCGGGGCTAGTGATTAATAAATCGTCAAACTGTAAATGATCATCACCTAAATAAAAACTTAAACACAACCCATCTTGCTGATGGGTCAACGTTGGTCTTACTCCGAGTAATTTAGCTAAACCGGTCAACCATCCACGAGTTAACCACAGCTGTCCCGACTTCGTAATTATAAATAAATCAATATCGTCGCCAACCTCCGCATTACGATAGCCGACAGAATTTACAATCGCTACAAAACGTACTGAAGGAATCCATGTAAAAATATGTTTCCAATATTTAATTTTTTTTATTTTTTTTTCAGAAATTAAATACCGTTCCTGCCTAGTAAAATAATAATCGGGTGATGATTTTAATTGCCAAAAATTATTAATTTTTTTTAAAACACCCGCTTGATTCAAGTTTTCTAAATCTTTCTCAATAACACTTAAAGCACACCCTTGGTTATTATTTGCCGGAAAATAAAGTAGCCGCCAACACTCGGCGGCGGTTAAAGGGTATTTAAAAATATCAAAAAAAGATATAGTTCTCAATACTGCTTTTTGCGTTTCACTATACATCAGCGAATTATTTTAACAGCCAACTTATAAAAAAAATAAAGCGCTTTATTATAGGGATAATCTGCCGCCCCGCTATAATCAATAACCTCGCCTCCAAACCCTAGTTTAAAACGTGTTATACCTTCCCATTTATTCTTTGGATATGTTTTACTTGAAATACCCCACCAATCGTAAAATTTATAACCCATTTTTTTAGCCTCTAATATTGAATTCCAGTGCAACAAGTAAGTGGGCATTAATTCCCGATCATCATTGCCAGATGCTCCATGTAAATAGGTCACGTAATCTTTATAAAATACCAGAATACTCGCGGCTAGTAATTTATTATTTTTATGAACCAATGCTAATCTCATAGATAAATCTTGCCCCAGTGGCCTATTAGCAAACATCGTCAACATTTTTTTATAATGCTCAGCTGAGTGCAAAGAAAAACCATCGCGCATTGCAGTTTGTTCAAACAACTGCCAGGCTTCTGGCCATTTTTCTACACCCGCTAAAGACCAGACTAATCCCTTCTTAAAGGACAGATTAATATTGTATCTTGTTTTTTGGTGCATTTTTTTAAGCAACTCTTCTTCGCTAACAGACAGATCCATAATTAATGTTGCCGGTGGTTGTATCGATTGCGACCCAACAAAACTTACTGGTAAACTTGCACCATCTTTTTTAATACTTGGTTCAATCTTTAAAAATAACCCCATGTTTTTAAAATATTCAACCAGAGATTCAATCACAGATTTAAAAATGTCCACTTTTTTTACCAATGGTCCGCGTGCAATATAAAAATATTTAAAGCCACCTCTTATTCTTCTGGCCGCCACAACGGCCGTACCGACTAATTCCTGGTCAAAAATTCCAAATATTTTAGTTTCATAGCCAAAATCTTTTTCAAATTCGCACCAATCAGGTGTTTGTAAAAATAATCCGCCAGTTGGCGGAAAATC
>CAYGFD010000029.1:1883-5590 GCA_964349095.1 uncultured Gammaproteobacteria bacterium | reverse complement strand
ATGCTCTACCAATTGAGCTACCCACCCCTTTAAAGGGCCCGCGCGAGGACTGTCCCCAGGAATAACCACTAAAACGCAGTGGCCACATGCGGGGAACGCGAGCCCTTTAAAGCCGTTAATTTATTAAACAGTTTTCACATGTTAACAAAAATTTATCTAAAGTCAAGATAAAGGAAAAGCGGTGGGTCAGATTATTTTGACCCACCGCCTAAGAACACAACGTCATTATGAAGTAAATTTCCCTACAAGGGTGGTGCTTTCAGTTTGCGACATCCGCTCTGGTGCGGGATAGCTCTCTCCCACCATTGCTAAATCATGTAGGATTGTTCATTTTGACCAACTAGGTCACTTCCAGAGATTGGTTTTCCAATCAAGCGATCTAATTGTTGTTGTATTCTATTTAATTACTCAATAAATTTAAAACGCGGAACTGACTTGCCGTCTACCTCAACATTTTCATTAAACATTTTAATTGGTCTAACCCAATAATGCATCTCATTCATTCTTTTTCCAGTGATATGTCTATATACAACAAACTCCTCCATAGATTCACTATGAAGCGCCGTTCCAATGACTTCAACTATATCACCCTTAAAGTGTTGGTACTTACCAATTCTAATATCCATGTCTATTTAATTCCATCTGGTGAGGCCGTATGGCTACCAGCATTTATTCCGGCGGTATCGTTCTCTAATGTAAAATTAATAGTATAAGATTTTCCATTATCCGTCTGCGTGTAAATATAGTCAGACCCACCGGGTGTGGGGTTAGATGGAATTTTATTCATATAAGTATTTGGCATTCCAACAGATAGACCTACCGCCTTAAAACCATCTCCAAAAAAACTACTAGCCGACGCGCCGCCTAATATTAAATTATTTCCGACTGGATATTTTATATTATCACCAAAATATAATTCCAATGCAGTCTGAATTTGCTTTATATCGGATACGCGTTTAGCATCACGAGCTTTACTCCTAGACTGTTCCAAATCATTCAGAAGGTCAACGAAATCCTTCGGCGCCTCAATATCAACCGCTTTACCAAAATCAGAATAATTGCCAGTAAACTTGATTACAAAAGTATTAGACGACTGATCAATGGCAGATTTAATTTTTGGTAACGCTTTTTCAAAATCTGGCTCCTCGACGTCACCATAGGTCTCGTCATAAATTTCCGTAACTTGTGTTAGTGATGGTAATTTAAAATCATAAACTAATTTGCGAACATATTTATCGCTTGATATCCAAATATCAGCAGTCAAGTCTGCTTTATCAATAAATAAACTAACGATTTGAACTGCTTCTTGCGCTTCACCGCTTGGCGCACCAGATTCAGTAGCAAACAGTTCAACTGTTTCGCCTATAGTTTTCTTTAAATTATCCTTATTAATTATCAATTGGTAATGGGTCGTGTTTATGTCGTCAATTTTTTCACTACCCAAATTTTTTCCCAATGAAATAAACTCACCTTTTTGAAATAAATTCTGTACTTTATTTATAGCTGATTCATTGGCGGGTAACTCGCCGCCTTCCTCAGCCATAGCTTCGAGTTCTTTAGTATTCAATTTAAACCATTTAGAAGACTCACTACTATCTAGGCCAGTAAACATTTGCAGTAAAGGATTGTCACCTAGGTGCACATAGGTATCTTCACCAATAACTTTCACAGATACATTCACACCGACATTAAAGCCACCCACATTAAACGACGCCTCAAAATCACCATCAACATCCATGGTCTTTTGTGTACTTAGCTTATAGTCAGCATCTCCTTTAATATTGACGGCTAAATTATCGCCGAAAATTTGCGACAAATCATTCATATCATCGCCTTTTTCAATTTTATCTGCCACAGACATTTGAAAAGACATGTGCCCACTATTAGCAGTGAAAGTTTTTTGTAAAGCTTCGGCTAGTAGGTTGCTGTTTGAATTAAAATAATAGTTATATCCAAAATAAGCTCCTGCACCAACAGCGACTAATAAACAGGCAGAAATAACTGGAATCTTAATCTTTCTCCAAATGCTCGGCCTAGTGAAGTGCTCACGAAACTGGGCGGGTAGACTTTCTGGCATGGAACCAGTAGCCACTGATGGCATGCTTTGCGGTAATTGAAAATTAGCGGAGATAGTTGCTTCGTCCCATCCCGCTTTTCTTAATTCATTTTTTATTGCATCGTCATCAAGGCCGGCAACGCGAGCCTTTGATATATAATCATCAAGCTGTGTCATAAGAAAAAGTTAATAACAAACTAATTAAATTATATCACTCGGCGGAATTAAACCAATACTACTTTTTTAATACTGGTGGATTAGTAAAAGTTATTTCCGGTATTTCGCTACCGGCCTCATCAATATTAATACCGAGCTCTTTTATATAAAGCCTGCCGACACTCCCAAAAACAGCACCCGACCAATCAAAACCTAACTCACTAGCCGCTTTTTTAACTACTTCTTCACTAACACCCTCTATTTCTAAAAATGTATTTAACCCAGGCCAAGTATCAATATCAAATTCAACACCGCTCTGCTTCCATACCTCTCTTTTATTTTCTTGATAAGCCGTTTTCCGAGCGCCAATGCTTTCTAAAAATTTACACCCAGCGGTAAAATCACTAATCATTATTTGGCTTTCTTTTTGATCGTGTATTTTTTCACCCCCATCAATCTTTAAACTCATTGTTATTTTATCGCCTTCATCTCGCACTCTTAACCAAGCATTTTCAATTTTAGAAGGAGTTTCAAAAACTACTCTCCTCATCAAAAATTCCGGTCGCACTAGTTGCGCCCCGATATTTTTAAGTTTAGCTCTAACTTCCTCTATATTTATATTTAAGAACTTTGCTTCGTATTCAATTTGCATATTTATTCTACACCCAAAAATTGCGTCACCGTGTCCACTATTGCCTGTGCCGGAACTTCTGGTTTATTGATCAGTAATCTTTGATCATTACGATTAGTAAGAAATCCTGTTTCCAAAATAACCGCTGGGGTCATGGGATGAATTGCGTGTTCATACTTTAACCAATTAAAGGCATAGTACCCCCGCATACGATCGGTAATACTAGGATCACGATCGAGACCTGTTGCTTCCTCGTAATTATCATATAATAACTCCTCCAAAATTTTGGACTTTTCCGAATAATCTCTACGCGGACTGGCAATCTTAAATCCCGATACCGCACTACTGGTGTTACCATCGGCATGAATAGAAATAAAAGCGTCAGCATAATAAGCCGGCGGTATAGTAGCTGGTAAAACATCCACCACAATATTTTTATCAGCCAATTTCTCTGCGGCAATATTGGCAATTGTTAAAGCAACCCCCCATTCTGTCTGACCACCACCTGTTGCCCCACCGCCATTTTTCTTGAGCCCCTCAAGCTCCTGTGGCACTTCGCTATTTTTCCAATGACCAACTTGTATACCAACACGCAACGGCCCCTGTGGTCGCTGCCAGGTTTCTAGCCAAGACAAAGGATGGTTAGCTTCATCATTAATATTTGATTCTTCAAAACCTATTTCTGATTGGCTAAAAAAACTAGCCATATTAGCTAACGTTCTGGGCGCAACAATAGATAACGAAACACCGAGTAGGCAGCTAACGCTAATTAAAATATACTTTTTCATTTACCTATTTATTATGCCCGAGTAAAAAAAATCAGGCAATCGATTTGCCTGCCGTAATTGTGGTGCCGGGGAGAGG
>CAYGFD010000029.1:0-1783 GCA_964349095.1 uncultured Gammaproteobacteria bacterium | reverse complement strand
CTCGAACCTCCATGGGATTGCTCCCGCTAGCTCCTGAAGCTAGTGCGTGTACCAATTTCGCCACCCCGGCATTTCTATAAATTTTACCAGTAATATTTACTTCCATTCTAGCATATTGTCAAAGTATTTTGTTATATTTTATAATAAATAATGTAAAAATGTTAAACCAAAATAAACCACTTTTCAATAAATTAATTTATATACTACTCACCGCCGTGGGCGGCTTTGTTTTACCCGTCAATGTTGGCGCGGCCGGCTCGGTAGTAATAAATGAGATAGCGTGGATGGGCACGGTTGATTCTGCAAATGCTGAATGGATTGAATTATTTAATTCCACCAATCAAGATGTAGATATTAATGGCTGGACATTGACGGCCGTCGATGGAACTCCAAATATTGTTTTACAAGGGACAATAAATGCTAGCGGTTTTTTTCTTTTAGAAAGAACTAGCGATGATACGGTCCCCGGCGTTGAGGCAAATCAAATTTATGTCGGCGCTTTAGGTAATAGTGGAGAATATTTAACCTTAAAAGATGCTGACGGTAATACGATCAATCAGCTTGATAACTCCTCGGGCTGGTCAGCGGGCGACAATACTTCTAAACAAACGATGTCCCTTGTAAACGGTGCTTGGGTAAATAGCGCCAATTCAACAGGGACACCTAAACAAGCAAATGATCAAGCTAATACTTCACCCCCAACCATAACAAATACTTCTGAAGGCTCTGTTTATCAACCTAGCAATAAAGATTTGGTAGCTGTTGGTGAAGTTATAATTAATGAATTGGTTATTGACCCAATTGACGGGGGCAGTGAATGGGTCGAACTTTTTAACCGCTCTGGAAATACAATCAACTTAAACAATTTATTATTGTCAGATGGCAGTGGCGCGGTCACCCCTTTGACTGGCTTTATTGATGGCAGTCATCGCTACTACACTATTTATTCGCCCAAAGGTAATTTGAACAATACTGGCGATATACTGACATTAAAATATCAAGACAAAATTATCGATCAAGTGACCTATGGTAATTGGGACGATGGTAATATAGACGACAATGCTATAACGGTTGCCGACCCGTTCTCGTTAGCTCGGCTACCCGACGGCTTAGATAATAATTACGACGCTACTGATTTTGGTAAAGCGATTCCTAGCCCTGATAATAAAAATAATCCCGCTAGTGAAGAAGCGGCCTCCACGACCAGTAACCCTGAAACTACCTCATCTACTAAAACAAAGTTAGTCATTAATGAGCTTTTTCCTAACCCAAAACTGGGAGATTTTGATAATGAATTTATTGAAATAAAAAACCTCGGGCCAGAAATTAATTTGCAAGACTACCTAATAAAAGACAACTTATCTCAACACAAAATAAATACCACTTTAAAAAATGATGAGATACTTCTTCTGCCTAGAAAAATGACTAATCTAGCCTTAGATAATGATGGTGAAACGATTAAAATCGTCAGCCCTACCGGACAAACAATTGATAGCCTGACTTATAAAAAACCAGTCCCCGAGGGTGCAAGTTGGGCGCGTGACAACCAGGGCAATTATTTTTGGTCTACCAACATTACGCCGGGCACAGAAAATACTATTTCACTCATTAACGAGGCACCAATAATTGTTTGGGAACTACCAGATGAATTTTCACTCGCCACACCATTGGTTTTTGAGGCGTCTGATTCAGCCGACCCCAATAGTGATGAAATTAATTTCTGGTGGGATTTTGGAGATGGCTATACCGCCGACCACGCTACACCCACTCACGTTTATGGACA
>CAYGFD010000028.1:0-5836 GCA_964349095.1 uncultured Gammaproteobacteria bacterium | reverse complement strand
AGCCAATATTTTGCGCTCAGGACGTTAGAGTATGCGCCGACGGTTCTTTTGTTAGCAGAATCGCTCCGCGCTGTGAGTTTGCTGATTGTCTTAATAACGCGGGCACATTCAGAACCTATTCAAATAATCAATATGGTTTTGAATTAAAGTACCCGTCACTTTGGCAAGAACAGCAAGTAAGTAGCGTTAACCCAAATAAACTCGTGGCCGTATTTATTAACCCCAATCAACAAGTTGCCCCTGATTCTGACCAACCTCGAGATATTGTATATGTAAAAATTAATGATGATCCATTAAAAGGGTCGGAATATTTACTTGACGGCGTCCCTGGCAGTGCTACTGATTGGGAGCGAGGTTTTGCTGATGTTTGGTATAAGGAAATATTTTTTACCTACAATAAGACCAAATTTGCTTTAGTGGCGGTTGCGCTTAATGATGATGCCAAGATTTTGGAGGAGGGGATAATTAAGTCATTTAACTTTATTTTAGATTAAATAATTATGAAGAGAATTTTTATTGAAGAGGCAATTGGTCAGGAGGGGCAGGAAGTATTACTTAAAGGTTGGGTGCATGTGAGGCGAAACATGGGCAAGATTGCCTTTATTGATTTGCGTGATAAAACTGGACTGATGCAAGTCGTGTTGGTGCCAGCCGAGCTGGATGACGCTGGTAAAGAAGCGATGGTTAAGATTCGCCCAGAATTTGTTTTGTCAGTAGTTGGTAAGGTGCAGGCGAGAAAACAAGGGAGTGAAAATAAAAATTTGTCATCTGGGAGCGTGGAAGTATTAGCTTCTACTGTGCAAATAATAAATGAAGCAGAGACACCGCCATTTGAAATAGAAAACGAAGATAGGCAAGCTAGTGAAGAGTTGCGTTTAAAATATCGTTACTTGGATTTACGCCATGAACGTATGGCAAAAAATATAAAGTTAAGATCAGACGTAATTAGATATGTTATTGATTATTTAACTGATCATCGTTTTACATATATCCAAACACCGATGTTGTCGAAATCTACGCCAGAAGGGGCGCGAGATTATTTAGTACCATCTCGAGTCCATCATGGAAAGTTCTTTGCCCTACCACAATCACCGCAGCAATATAAACAATTATTGATGGTGGCAGGAATGGAGCGATATTTTCAAATAGCGCCTTGTTTTAGAGATGAAGACGCACGGGCTGATCGTAGTCCAGGTGAGTTTTATCAAATCGATATGGAAATGTCTTTTATGCCACAAGAGGAAATTCTTAATTTAACAGAAGACATGTTCACAACGATGGTGAAAAAACTGTTTCCACAAAAACATTTTACTTTTGAGCCATGGCCTAGGCTAAAACACGCTGATGTGATGGAGAAATATGGAGTAGATAAACCTGATTTGAGAAAAGATAAAAATGACCCAGATGAATTAGCTTTTGCTTGGGTTATAGATTTTCCATTGTTCAACAAACAGACGGATGAAGATTTTTTTCATGGCTCTGGTAAAAGTCAATGGGCGCCTTCACACCACATGTTTACCGCCCCTAAGGAAGAAGATATTCCGTTACTTGATACTGACCCAGGAAAAGCAAAGGCATACCAACATGATTTGGTTTTGAATGGCTTGGAGGTTGGTGGTGGTAGTATTAGAATTCATGATCCTAAAATTCAGGAAAAAATTTGGGATTTGATTGGTTTTTCTGAGGGGCAGAAAAAACAATTTTCTCATTTAATAGAAGCATTTAAATTTGGCGTGCCTCCCCATGGAGGAATTGCCCCCGGTCTAGATAGACTGGTATCTATTTTAGCTGGAGAGAAAAATATTAGGGAAGTGATAGCTTTCCCGCTAACCGGGGATGTCCGTGATCCACTCATGGGCGCGCCATCTGAGGTTAGCCAGGAACAACTTGATGAGCTAGGAATAATTCTCAAAAAATAACCTATGCGACTGTCTCCACTGCAAAAGTATATACTGAAGATCTGTTATTCAAAACAACCAAAAATTAATCGTAATATATTTGTTAGATTTTACGACAAGCAAAAAATCAAGCCAACAAAAACAAG
Source organism: uncultured Gammaproteobacteria bacterium (assembly GCA_964349095.1). Taxonomy (GTDB): domain Bacteria; phylum Patescibacteriota; class Patescibacteriia; order Veblenbacterales; family UBA10138; genus UBA10001. The sequence continues at coordinate 3,792 of CAYGFD010000028.1, read as the reverse complement.
GGTCGTAAATATCATTACTAATAGTTTAGAAAGCTTGATAGATAAAGAATTGCTCGTTGGATTTGGGGAGCGTACGGCACAAAAGTGGTACATAAAAGAAGTGAAGTTGACGCCGAAGGGTAGGCGAGAGTCTAGGAAATTATTAGGTGAGCAACAACCACTGCCATTTAAATTTAAAATCCGCCAGCTGGCGGACTAATACTTAATTAAATATTATGATACCAGCAAAAATTAGAAAATTCTTGGAAAATAATAAGGTTAAACATACAGTTATAAAGCACAAGACAGTTTATACTGCCTACGATTTAGCCAATACATTAAAGAAAAAGTTAAATGAAGTAGCTAAAACCTTGGTGATCAAGGTTGATAAAGGCCATGTGCTAGTTGTGTTGCCGGCTTCTCATCAGGTTGATTTTAAGTCCTTGAAAAAGTTGCTTAAAGCAAAGAAAGTTGATGTGGATAAGGAAAACGTCATGGTCAAAATATTTAAAGTGAAAGCTGGTGCGCTATCCGCCATTCATGGCACGATAAATAAGATTCCTGTTTATGTTGATAAGTCTTTAACTAAGGCAAAGAAAATTGTGGCGCAAGCTGGTAGCTTTGAAGAGTCGCTACACATTACAGCTAAAGATTTTATTAAAGCGGTAGATGGTCAGTTAGCAGTTTTTAGTAAAAAGAAAAAGTAATTATATAAACTGTGCACAATATTGAGATTGAGAAATTTCAAGGTCCGTTAGATGTACTTTTGCAGCTTATTGAGCAAGAGAAACTTGATATTACAGAAGTTAGTTTGGCGCAAGTTACTGATCAATATATAACTTATCTGCAAACCGCCTCAGACCTAAACCCCGATGAGGTGGCTGATTTTTTAGTGGTTGCTTCTAAGTTATTACTTATTAAATCCAGAGTTTTGTTACCGATGTTGCATTTAGGCGGGGAAGAGGAGGAAAAAGATTTGGAGCGCCAGTTAAAAATATACAAGGAATTTTTAGATGCCAGTAAAACCATAAATAAAATGTGGTCGGGAAATACGTCTTTGTTCGGCAGGGAAAAGTCGGTGGTAATAAAAGCCGAGGTGGTCTTTACTGAGCCGAAAGGGGTAACGATTGATAAAATACATGACGTTTGGCAATTGGTCCTAAAAAAATTAGAACCAATAATTAAACTTCCACAAGTGACGATGGAAAAAGCCATCTCTATTAGCCAAAAAATTCAAGATTTAAAAAAAAATATCTTGGCCAAGGCCCATTTAAATTGGTATACTTTTATTGCTGAGGCCAAGGATAAGACAGAAGTGATAGTATCTTTTTTGGCCTTACTCGAATTAGTTAAACAGCGTGAAGTAATTGTTAAACAAGGGGAGCTTTTTCAGGATATAACTATTAGCAATAATCAAGGAGCGCATGTCGAATAAATTATCTGGACAACTAGAAAGCATACTTTTTGTTACCGTTAAGCCATTAACTATAAAGAAGTTAGCTGACGTTTGTGGTGTGGATGCTAAAGCAGTAGAAGAGGCGTTAAACGAGCTAGATGTTAGATTACAAACAACTGGTGGATTAGAAATGATTCGACATGGTCAGGAAGTAGCTTTGGTTACCGCACCGCAACACACCAATTTAGTGAAGGAGTTTTTGAAAAAAGAGGAGCTTGGCGATTTAACTAGACCGCAACTCGAAGCCCTGGCTGTTATTGCTTATCGCGGCCCGATTGGTAAAGCAGAGTTAGAACAGATCAGGGGAGTGAATTGTAGTTTAATTCTAAGAAATTTGCAGATTAGGGGTTTAGTAGAGCAGGTTGGGGAAAGTAAAGTTCCGCTTTTTCAAGTAACCGTTGATTTATTAAAATTTTTAGGAATAAAGTCGTCATCCTTACTACCGGATTATGACAGACTTCATAATCCTGAAAGTCTAGATGATTTATTAAAAAGGGAGACCCAAGCGGTCATTAAATAATTATGACAAATTCAAAAACAAAAACTTTGGTTTTCGCGAACTGGAAAATGAATCTAACTGTGGGTGAAGCTGTTAAACTGACCAAGAGTTTAATAAAACCTTTAGCTAAGGTTGATTATGCGGAAGTCGTTTTAATTCCATCTTTTACCGCTATTCCGAGTGTCGGTAAGGTGATTGGTAATAAAATTAAAATGGGAGCCCAAGACATTTTTTGGAAAGACAGGGGAGCTTTTACTGGTGAAATTTCACCAGTTGATTTAATTGAAGCCGGAGTGGGGTTTGTATTAATAGGACATTCTGAAAGGCGTTTATATTTAAAAGAAACCAATGCAATGGTTTCGGCAAAAGTTCTTTCCGCCTTGGCGCACGGTTTAAAACCAGTAATTTGTGTTGGCGAAACGTTTGTTGAGCGTGAACAAGGTATAAAAGATCAAGTCATTACTGAACAGGTGCAAAGTGCCCTGCGAGGAGTTGTTTTAAATTCTTTATCGCAAATCACAATCGCTTACGAGCCAGTGTGGGTAATAGGTACTGGACATGCCGTTAATCCCGATGAAGCCAGTGCAACCGCCCAGCTGATTAAGGATATATTATTAAAAATGTTTTCTTCCACTCAAGTGAATAAAAATTTTAGAATAATATATGGTGGCAGCGTTGACGCAAATAGTGTTAGGCAATTTGTTTCGGGCAAGATAATTACGGGTGTCTTAGTTGGTGGAGCATCGGTTAAGTCTAGTGAATTTATTTCTCTGGTAAAGGAATTAAATATTTAACTTATGGTGATAGATATAATTTTAGCTATCGTTGCTGTTGTGTCTCTAGTAGGCGCGGCGTGGGTTTTAATTAAGAAATTGCCAGTAGTTAAAATGATTAATACTGATCATATGACCGACAATAACGAAGATCAGGTTAAAACCATTATTTCCGAAGCCAGATTAAAAAGGAAGTTGGAAAATGTTTTCAAAAAATTTAAAGACGTGTCACACCCACTGGTTAATTTAACAAAAAAATATAGTGATCAGATGGGTGGAAAAATTAAGCTTTGGGAGGGGGAGCTTAAACAAAAAGTAGTTCAGCAAACAGAGGGTACCAAACCATTGCTTGATCTGCTGGTGCAGGCTGATGAAGCAAAAGATAGGGAAGATTGGGAGATGGGGGAAAGGTTGTTTTTGGAAGTGATAAGACAATCACCAAAAGAGATTAAAGCTTACGATGGGTTAGGAGAGCTTTACTTGGCGGCGCATTACTGGGAGGAGGCGCAGGAATTATATTCATATTTAGTTAAGCACTATCAAGCCAACCCTTCTTATCACATTGGTTTGGGTAAGGCCTTAAGCGGACAGGGGCAACTGGATTTAGCTAAGAACGAGTTTCAAAAATGTATAGATAAGGGGGCGGCAACTAGTCAGATATTTTTTGATCTAGCCCAAATATATAAAGATTTGGGTCAATTACCAGAGGCGTTTGAAGCTGTGAGTAATGCTAGAAAACTAGAGCCTGGCAATCCTCGTATTCTTGACTTTTTTATAGAAATCAGTATATTAAATGGGCGTCCAACAGATGCCCAAAGCGGTTTGGACGATTTACGTAAAGCAAATCCGGAAAATAAAAAGATAGCGCAATTTGATAAACAAATAATTGACTTAGTAGCAAAGGTTAAGGATAAGGGTCGGGATTTTATGAGTCACAAGCATAAAAATCAAGACGAATCCCAAATAGAAGGTAAGCGGCCTAAGAAAGTTTAATTAACTTTTTTACTGTTTCCCCATATTTAAAAAGGGGATTTTTATTATTTTATATCCCAAATCTTTAAACTTTAATAATATAGTGTTTACGC
>CAYGFD010000027.1:0-7171 GCA_964349095.1 uncultured Gammaproteobacteria bacterium | reverse complement strand
GTTTTGAATATGAAAAACAAACAAGAAAGGGGGTGTAATTATGAATTATAGTTGGGCAGAAACTATTACATTGGCTTTCCAAAACATTTGGTTAAAATTTGCTAACTTCCTTCCAGAATTTATTACCGCTCTAATCATATTAGTAGTCGGTTTGTTAGTTGCTGGTTGGTTGGGTAAATTGATTGCGCGAGTCATTTCAGTAATTAAACTAGATGACTTAATAGCTAAAGTTGGTTTTACATCAGCTGTTGAAGAAATGGGAGTATCATTTAGTCTATCCAAACTCATGGGTTGGGTAGTAAAGTGGTTCTTTGTAGTTGTTACTTTAATTGCTGTAGCAAACATCCTGGGTTGGGACGAAGTTAATGGTTTCTTAAATGCTGTAGTACTTTATATCCCTAACGTCTTGGTGGCTGTGGTAGTTCTTATTATTGGCGTTATCGCCGGACAATTTGTCTTCGGTATCGTTGAAAAAGCATTACACGTCTCACAAGCTCCAGTATCAGCTTCGCGACCTTTAGCTGCCGTTGCCAAATGGGCAATCATTATCTTTGCCATAATGGCCGCGTTAGTACAACTAGGTGTCGCCACAAGTTTGATTGAAATCCTGTTTACAGGACTAGTAGCGATGTTAGCCATCGCCGGTGGTTTAGCCTTTGGTCTTGGTGGAAAAGAAAAAGCAGCCAAATGGTTAGATGCTATTGAAAAAGAGGTTACTAGAAGAAACTAAAATCTAAAACAAGAAGCCCTTCTCACGAGGGGCTTTTTGTTTTATAGTAATTTAACTTAATTTGCTATAGTAAAGGTATGAAAAGGCCAAATAAATTAGTATTGCCACCAACTGTAAAATTGATAACTGACCGGTTTAAAAAAATGCCTGGCGTTAATATTTATTTAGTGGGTGGCGCAGTCAGGGATTGGTTATTAAAAAAAAATACCAATGATTTTGATTTGGTAATTTCAGGACTACCCCTTAAAAAACTTGAGAACGAACTAAAAAAAATCGGGAAAGTAATCTACGTTGGTAAAACTTTTGGTGTATATAAACTAATCGCCAATGGCCAATCGGAAGCTATTGATATTGCTCTACCACGTTTGGACCACTCACTAAACACTGGTCGCTACCGGGACGTAAGGATAAAAACTGACTATAAATTAAACATTGACCAAGACCTAAAACGTCGGGATTTTACTATTAATGCTTTAGCAATAAACCTTAAAACAAAAGAAATAATAGATTTAAACAATGGCCAAAAACACTTACAGGCCGGTATTTTATCGACCGTAGAAAGCCCGCTGGCTCGATTTCAGGAAGATTATTCTAGAATACTAAGGGCGTTGCGGTTTTCTATTCAATTGGGCTTTAAAATTGAGAACAAAACTTGGCTAGCAATAAAAAAATTATCTAAAAAGGCGGTTACTGAAAAAATGGGGAGTGAATTTAAACTACCTCGAGAAGCAATCGCTAAAGAATTTTTAAAATCTTTATTTATTAACCCTGTTGGCACAATTCAACTTTGGGACAAGGCGGGAATTCTAGAAACACTATTTCCTGAGATAACTGTTCTGAAAAAAACTCCTCAGGCAAAAATATTTCATAGTGAAGGAAATGTTTATAAACATACACTACTCGCCCTCAGTGCAGCACAGTCAAAGGAATGGAAAAAATTTTTTGGAAAGACGGGGCCAAGTATTTCGGTCATTCTAGCGCTGCTTTTTCATGATATTGGCAAAGCGAAGACTATGAAGTGGGTGTTCAAACACCGACAAAAAATTATTAGCACACCTGATCACGATAACCAGGGCGCGCTAATGGCAAAAAAAATCATGAGCGAATTAAAGCTTACGAGTTTTGGCGACAAACCTTATAAAATTGACGCCGATCTAGTTGAGTGGTTGGTGGCTAAACACATGCTACTGGTTCACGGTCAGATATCAAATTTTAAGCCCAGCACTATCTATAAATATTTCCTCGCCCAACCAGATTGGGGACTTGCCTTACAGCAGGTAATTTTTTGTGATTCCTGGGCTACCCGACCGAGCGATGGTAGGGTTCTCTTTGATCGTCTTATAGAATTAAGGAAAAAAATAAAAAGTCTAGTGCCGCTACTTAACAAAAAGGGTGAGTTAACTTTGCTGCTGAATGGTAGTGAGCTAATTAAAATATTTAATTTATTGCCTGGACCAAAGGTGGGCGAGTTATTAAAAACACTATCTGACGGCCAATTATCTGGTAAAGTCAAGACTAAACAGCAAGCTGTGCTATATTTAAAGAAACAATTATGAAAGATAAAATAACAATATCAGAGACGGACGCCGGTAATCGCTTGGATAAATTCTTAACCAATTCATTTAAAGAATTTTCTCGTAATTATCTACAAGGTGCTATTAAAAATGGCGACGTATTAGTGAATGGAAAAAAAGTCGCTCCTCATTACTTTCTAAAAACCAATGATACAGTCACTCTCGCTGTTGCAGAGCAAGTTGGCCCAAAGGTAAATCCTACCAAAAAAATTAAGATTGATGTTATTAAGGAAACACCTGATTACATAGTCTTAAATAAACCAGAAGGTTTAGTTGTTCACCCAGCACCAGGTGTGGATGAGCCGACACTGGTTGACGGCCTCCTAGCATCCTTTCCAGAAATAGAACAAGTGGGAGACGATAAATTACGTCCAGGCATTGTTCAGCGCTTAGACCGAGACGTATCTGGTATTATGGTCGTGGCACGGAATAAAGAGATGTTCGAACATCTAAAAAAACAATTTAAAGAAAGAACCGTCGATAAAGAATACATCGGCCTAGTTCAAGAACCAATCTCAACCCCTAGTGGTGTTATTGATTTTCCCTTGGCGCGATCAAAAACCCAGCGTGGAAAGATGGCAGCACGACCAGCGGGCGAAGATGGTGAAGAGGCGATTACAGAATACACAGTAGAAAAAAATTTCGCTCATGAGTCCTTACTGAAAATTAAAATTAGAACAGGCCGTACCCACCAAATCAGGGCCCACTTAGCCGCCTTTGGCCACCCATTGATAGGCGAAAAAATTTATAAACCAACAAAAAGTAGAATAACAAAAAAAATTGATAGGCTCTTCCTACACGCGCACACTCTGTCTTTCAATGATTTACAAGGTAAAAGAATCGCGCTGTCTAGCCCACTACCAAAAGAATTAACGGATTATTTAAATTCACTAGCATGAAAAGAGCAATTGGAAAATTATTCATAATTTCTGGCACGTCACAGGTTGGTAAAAGTACGATTGCAAAAAAGGTAACGAAATTAAAAAAACTAAACTTATTAAAAATTATTACCACTACTACTCGCAAACGCCGACCGGATGATAAAGTAGCTACATACCAATTTGTTAATAAAAAAACCTTCATGTCCATGATTAAGGCTGGTAAATTTTTAGAATGGGCAAAGGTTCACACTGATTACTATGGTACGCCCAGAAAAAAAGTATTAGACGCGTTAAAAAGAGGTAAAAATGTAATACTAGTTATTGATGTTCAAGGAACGGCGCAGATCAAGAAAATCATGCCAGAAGCAATTACTATTTTTATTAAAGCGGACTCAATTATAGAATTAAAACGACGCATTTTTAATTCTACCCACATACCAGATGGCCAAAAAAGTGCACGTTGGCATAGTACAATCAAGGAGCTAAAAGCCAGTAAAAAGTATGACTATCGAGTTATCAACTATTGGGGAAAGTTAAACCGCGCCGTCAAAGACGTGGAAAAGGTCATTATCAAGCACCAATAACACTTGACGGGCACTTAAAAATAGGGTAATATAATGTGGCAATATTTAGAGAAATTGCTAGACAATTTCTTTTTTAATTAACTAGTATTTATATGTCAGACAACAAAGAAATAACAGAAAAAACCGAGGCCAAGGCCACTATTCAAGACTATAGTCATATTAAGTCTGGACAGGTAATTAAAGTGTCCCAAAGAATTAAGGAGTTAAATGCAAAAAACGAAGAGAAAGAGCGTGTTCAGGTTTTTGAAGGCGTAGTTATTGGACGTCGCGGTGGTAAAGGTATGGGCGGAACAATTACAGTAAGAAAAGTGTCCGACGGCATTGGCGTAGAAAAAATATTCCCGTTGCACTTACCCACTATTAGTAATATCGAAGTCGTAAAGGAATATAAGACAAGAAAAGCTCAGCTTTCCTACATAAAAAATTACGACAAGAAACTCAGAGAGAAAACTGCCAAGAAAAAATAATCGATTGGCGTTGTTCTGCTAATGAGTACCGCCGACTTTAAAATTTTTTGCCCAAGTGGGTCAAGGCGCAATGAGAATTGAACTGCTTCAATTCGAACCGCCGCGACGGGCGAGCTGATGTCTTGAGACCAGCGAGCCCCGGAGGAGCCACCAACAATTAACTAACAATTTTGCCCAGGTGGCGGAACTGGTATACGCACTACCTTGAGGTGGTAGCGGGAGCAATCCCATGGAGGTTCGAGTCCTCTCCTGGGCACCACCAAGTTAGGGTAAGTACCATATGGACGCTTAGCTCAGTTGGTTAGAGCGTCTCGTTTACACCGAGAAGGTCATAGGTTCGAGTCCTATAGCGTCCACCATAATAATATATATTGTTAAACCTAAACCAAACATATGACAGCAGGAGGATTTTTTTTAGGACTAATTATCGCGGCGGCAGGTGTTTTCTTTGTACTGAAACACGAATTCATGATTGAGAACTTTGGCCGAGTTGATTGGGCTGAAAACCATCTAGGAACCGAGGGTGGAAGTAGATTATTTTATAAATTGTTGGGCATTCTCATAATCATAATTGGTTTTGGAATAATGTTTAACATATGGCAGCCGATTTTTTTACGATTGGCTTCTCCAGCATTTAAAACTGTAGCGGAATAAAAACGCGGGCCTATAGTTTAGTGGTAAAACGACGCGTTTGCAACGCGTAGTTGGCGGTTCGATTCCGCCTAGGTCCACCACAAATATTTTATACATCCAAGTTGGATGTTTTTTTATATTAAAATTTATTTTAGAGTAAGTGATATGAATGATTTTAATTAGCAAATTCATATATTTCTACTTGACAAGAAAAAAGTTGCGTAGGATAATATATATGTAAACTTTTTTTGAAAAAAAATTTTCTCGAGAGGAGGTGAGATTATGGCCAAAAAGAAAAAGGCAAAAAAGACAAAGAAGACCAAAACTACTCGTAAAGCAAAAAAGGGTGGTAAGAAAAAGAAAAGGTAGTCTTTACTTTAACTCAAAAGCAAAGCCCGGTACTTAGTATGCGGGTTTTGTTTTTAAACTAATATTAGCTAAAATAAACTACTCTGAGATTTGCGATTTTCCTGCTCTGAAAATATTTTTATTTTTCCATACTCACCATCGTAGCCCGGATTGATTTCTATTTTACCATCTCGAATACGTTTAATACCCTCAAAAATTATTTTTGAGGCTTCTTTTTTTAAATTTAGCAATGGCGTATTTAGCAAAATATTCATCTCCCCACCAAATTGGGAGATAATTTCCCAGTATTCTTTTTCCACAGCCTTATTTTTTCTACCCTTAACACCCTGAGCGTCAGCGATTATTTTATCCAACTCAACTAAAGAATAAAATGGTAGAGATTTTTTTGGTCGGAAGCTTTCTTTTCTATCAGCCAAAGCTTCTACTCGATTTAAAACTCCAATTACCAATTCCTTACCACACTTTGGACAAATATTTTTTACCCTTTTACTTTCGCTTGGCGACATAACTACACCACATACCCGATGACCATCATAATGATATTTACCCTCATGCGGAAAGAATTCTACTGTTCCAGCAAATTTCAAAGCCTGGGCGCTTAGATGCCCTGTCGTGACTACTGAATTTTTTACTGCCTGCCAAATATCACTATAGGAAATAATATCACCCTCAAATATATTTGACTCTCGTCCTAAATTTTGCAACGAGTGCGCATCAGAGTTGGAAATTAAAGCAACTTTATCAAGCTGACTTAATCTCCAGTTCATCGCTGGGTCTGAAGATAATCCCGTTTCAACAGCAAAAATTTTATCAGTTAAATTTCCAAAACACTCCTCTAAAGAATCGTATCCAGATTTGGATCCGAACACTGCAAACCAGGGCGTCCAAATATGGGCTGGCACCATGACCGAATTCTCATCTATATCCAAAATAATTTTTAATAACTCCTGCGCAGACATACCGATGATTGGTCGTCCGTCGGCTTTTAAATTACACCCGCGTTTTTCAAGAACCGTAATTAACTTTTCCGCGGCAGAGAGTGAGGGAAGATATACACACAGATGTACTCGCCGCGCTTTTCCGGCGTGAGTATAGATGCAAGATATTTCAGTGCTAACCATAAACCGGACCGGCCTGATTACTTTTTCGTGAAATCTAGCTTCTCGCACTTGATATTTATTTTTTAATTTATATAAACCCGCTTCAGCTGGCTCAAGCTTTTCCTTCAACTCACTAAACCATTTAGGGTGCGTAAAATCACCCGTAGCAACAACACTCAGGCCCTTTATTCTACACCATAAATCAATGTTCTCCGGAGTTAATTGTGGAGAGCAGGCTCGAGCATATTTCGAGTGGATATGCAGATCAGCAAAATGGCGCATATATTATAAAACATTAATAATCCTATGGTATTGCTGAGTTATTATACAATACAAATTTAGGTATCAAAAAACCAGTAACTAAGTCTTGGCAATGGCCTACTTTCCCGCAGACTAATGTCTGAGTATCATTGGCGCAAATGGGCTTAACGGCTCTGTTCGGGATGGGAAGAGGTGTTTCCCCATCGCTTGAATCACCAAGACGTAGCTACTGGCTTTTTAAATAACTAATTTATAGTCCTGCTACCGTCGGAGTCATGTAAAACACAAATCCGAGTACAGCTGTAACAACTAAAAATAAAATTGCTAAATGTAAACCTTTACGATTTTGTACGAGCACAGTAATAAGTTTTAAGTATTCGTTCTTGTGGTTAAATTTCAACTGATTAGTATGGCTCGGCTGAATCCATTACTGGACTTACACCTACCACCTATCAACCCCATAGTCTCTGGGGAGTTTAATAACGAAAATTAATCTTGAAGACGGCTTCACGCTTATATGCTTTCAGCGTTTATCCGTGCCGAACGTAGCTACCCAGCTATGCCCTTGGTAG
>CAYGFD010000026.1:0-7183 GCA_964349095.1 uncultured Gammaproteobacteria bacterium | reverse complement strand
TTTTTTTGCTGATATTAAGGACAAAATAAATCAAGAGGCGCTTAATGCCAAAATGGAGATAGTTGATGGTCGGGTGCAACAATTTCAAGCCAGCCAACAGGGTAGGCAAATGGCAATGGAAAAAACTTTAGAGGCCACTGAGGTCTGGTTACAGAATAATAGTGTTGACCCCATCATGATTGAAGTAGATACCGTAGATCCAAGCGTAACTACCGAAGAGGTAAACGATTTAGGGATTAAGGAAATAATTGGTGTGGGACATTCAAATTTTGCTGGCAGCCCTAAAAATAGACGACACAATATTAAAGTTGGCGCCGATACTTTAAATGGCGTTTTAATAAAACCAGGGGAAGAGTTTTCTTTAATAAAAACTTTAGGAGATATTGATGGAGAGCATGGGTATTTGCAGGAGTTAGTTATTAAAGGTAATAAAACTATACCCGAGTACGGCGGTGGTTTGTGCCAAATAGGAACTACGACTTTTAGAGCCGCTTTAGCCACCGGCTTACCAATATTAGAACGACGCAACCATTCTTATAGAGTTGTTTATTACGAACCGGCTGGAACCGACGCCACTATTTATGACCCGAGTCCTGATTTTAAATTCAAAAACGATACAGCTAACGCTATTTTAATACAAACCAAAATAGACGGTGATGATTTAATTTTTGAATTTTGGGGAACCAGTGATCAACGTAAAGTGGAGCAAACAAAACCAGAGATTTATAATATTGTTGTACCAGCGCCAACCAAATTTATTGAAACTGAAGATTTAGCTCCGGGAGAGAAAAAATGCACTGAACGAGCGCATAATGGCGCTGATGCAAAATTTACTTATACCGTGACTTATGACACAGGCGTGAAAAAACAGGAAGAGTTCAAGAGTCATTATGTGCCTTGGCAAGAGGTTTGTTTAATTGGCGTTCCTAAAGGTACTCTGCAAACTCAAGTGGTACCAACCGATTTACCTACGCCTGATGCCCAAGGCGCGATTGGTAACTAAAAAAACCGCGCAGCGCGCGGCTTTACCTACTAAGGGGATGGCAAGAAAATTTTCGTAAGTAAATTTCAAGCCGAAGCTCAAAGTAAACATCACATAAATTTCCATGCTTGTCGTGCCACCCCCGTAGCAGGTCCCAAACAGTTGCTTAGGCAAGTTTTAAATGTTAGGGTGTGCTTATAGATGTTCCTAAAGGGGGTGGCAAGAAAATCTTTTTTAGGTAGATTCTAGCGCTAGCCGGAACAAACCTAGATAACGATTTCCATGCTTGTCGTGCCACCTCCTTTAGAAGCACCAAAAGCGAGATATAAGCTTTAATGATTGCCCTACCTTGATTTTTGTTTTATCTACCAAACATGCCATGTTAGCATGGATTTGGATTCTTGTCAAGAGTAGGTCAAAAAAGGTATGCTAGACTGAGATTTATGAATAATGATGGTGAACGAGTAATAGCGCAAAAAGAGCAAACGGAGGATAAGGTTTTAGATACAACCTTACGCCCAAAAACCCTTACTGAATATGTAGGACAGGAGCAAGTTAAAACTAATTTGCATATTTTTATTGCGGCCGCGAAGAAAAGAAAAGAGCCTCTAGAACACGTTTTGCTTTATGGCCCACCAGGATTAGGTAAGACAACTTTAGCTCACATTATTGCCCATGAAATGGGTGCAAATATTAAGGTGACTTCTGGTCCAGCAGTAGAACGGGCTGGTGATTTAGCGGCCATTCTGACCAATTTACAACCGGGAGACGTATTGTTTATAGATGAAATTCATCGTTTGAATAAAGTGATTGAAGAGGTGCTTTATCCAGCTATGGAGGACTATGCTTTGGACTTGATAATCGGTAAGGGTCCATCAGCGCGAACACTCCGGTTGGAATTGCCACGCTTTACTTTGATTGGCGCCACCACTCGTTACCATTTGATTTCTGGGCCATTGAGAAATCGTTTCGGGGCAACTTGGCGTCTAGATTTTTATACTTTGGAGGAAATGGTACAAATTGTTAAACGAGCGGCTAAGCTACTTAAGGTAGTGATTGATGACGGCGCTGCCGAAGCTATTGCTAAAAGATCTCGCGCGACTCCGCGTGTCGCTAATCGTTTATTAAAAAGAGCGCGCGATTACGCAGAGGTAATGCATAATGGTGAAATAACAAAACTAGTGGCTGAAGCGGCGCTTGATAAATTGTTAGTCGACCCACTTGGACTCGATGACTTAGATAGGCAGATATTAAAAGTTATAATTGATAAGTTTAAAGGTGGACCAGTTGGTTTAAGTAGTGTTGCCGCCTCTTTACAAGAAGAGACTGGAACCATAGAGGAAATCTATGAGCCTTATTTAATGCAACTCGGCTTTATCACTCGAACGCCTCGTGGTAGAGTTGCCACCGAGGCGGCCTATGAACATTTAGGTTATAATAAAGGGGAGTTTAAAGAACAAAATAAATTAATATAATATGGATTGGTTTTCAGGTGTAGTATTTTCTTATTCAATATTTTTAGTCGTTTATGCGCTGGTAATGTTTTTTTTACTTTTTTTTGCTGGTGCTAGTTTATATCATTTATTGAAGTACGGTTTTTTAACACCGATTGGTATTTTTATGACTTTTTTACTGGTTGCCGGTACAGCCACAATTTTATTTGTCTCCTTTTCTGAACTACGGGAGTTAAATTGGTCTGATCAAATAATAATCGACTTTTCCGGTGGGGAAAGTGTTTTGTAATTTATGTGGTTTTCCAAAGTATTATCGTCACCTATCCCCGGAGAACACGTAATTTTCTATTTACGTCGCCATTGGTTTACCTTTGGAGTGGATACTTTTAAGTATCTATTATTAATGGTTTTTCCGATTGCTACTTGGTTGTTTTTAAAACATTATGTACCTGATAGTTTTGAAGCCATATTTAATGATGGTTTAAGGGAGATGATGATTAAATTAGGGCTTAGTATTTATTACCTTGGTATTTGGGTATTTTTTTGGACTGTCTGGGTGGATTATTATTTGGACGTTTGGCTAGTCACAAATGAAAGAATTATTTCCATAGAGCAAAAGGGTTTGTTTAGTCGATCGCGCAATGAGTTGCGCTTGTCTCGAGTTCAAGACGTGACGAGTGAAGTTAAGGGAATTGTAGCCACGGTTTTACATTTTGGAGATGTAACTATTGAGACAGCAGGTATGGAGCAAAATTCTATATTTCGTAACGTTCCGAATGCCTATAATGTGGCAGAACAGATTATAAAAATCTCTCGTGGTTGGCGCGAAACTCACCATGGCGAGGAATCTGATTCAAGTTCATAAAGTTATCAAAAGCTTTCCTTAGGGATTGACAAAATACCCTATCGGTGCTAGACTCACCGGAAGTAAAACTACCCCTAAGGGGTTGTTTTTTAATAGAAATTTTATGAATAAATACATCGATTTACGTTATATAAATAAGTTAATTTTGGTTGCCGCCTGTTTAACTTTAGTTTGGGAATCGCTTTTTCCTCAGCATGCTGCACTAGCTAGTACGGTTCAGGCAGGGTTGTTGTGGAATGATATATTTACCTCACCCGAGGTCAACACTTTTCCCGTTGTAGGGGGTAAGGCGCCTCGCTATTCTGTGAAGGTAACCGTAACGGCTTATTCATCTACCCTGGACCAAACTGACTCTACGCCTTTTGTAACTGCATCGGGTAAAATGGTTCATCGAGGAGTCGTGGCTGCCAATTGGCTGCCTCTCGGCACTAAGATAAGAATCCCTGATTATTATGGTGACGAAGTGTTTACTGTTGAGGACAGAATGAATGTTAGGTTTTCGCAACGTATGGATATTTGGATGCCGACACGAGATGATGCTAAGGCTTGGGGAGCAAAACATATCATGGTAGAGGTTTTATAACTTTTGTCTTTCATAAAGCGATTCCCGGTAGTTGCCGAGAGTCGCTTTTTTTGTTAGAGTCTAGTGTGATTGATGTGCGTTCGGCCTGGTAGCCAAGCAGTAAGGCAGGGGTCTGCAAAACCCCTATACGCGAGTGCAATTCTCGCCCAGGCCTCCAAAAATTAGGGATAAGAGCGGTTCATGTTAAACTGATAAAGTATGGCAGCAAAAGAAAAATTTGTAATTTTTGATGGTAATGCTTTGGTGCACCGAGCTTTTCACGCACTTCCACCACTCGCAACTAAGGATGGGTTAATAGTGAATGCGGTTTACGGTTTTGCCACAATTTTTTTACGTGTACTGAAGGAGCTTAAACCAAAGTACGTGGCTGTAACTTTTGATTTACCTGGGGGGACGTTTAGGCATCAAGCATATAAAGAATATAAAGCTCAAAGAGTTAAGGCGCCTCAGGAACTTTATGATCAAATTCCGTTGGTTAAGGAATTGGTCAGCGCTTTTCCATTAAAAATTTACGAGGCCAAAGGTTATGAAGCGGATGATGTAATTGGTACCTTAACCAAAAAAGTTGAAGAGATGGGGCTGGAAAGTATTATTGTGACTGGCGATATGGATGCGCTGCAATTAGTTGATAAACATACTAAAATATACACCCTAAAACATGGTTTATCAGAAACCATGATTTATGATATCGCAGCAGTTAAAGAAAGATTTGGTTTAGCACCTGAACAGATGATTGATTATAAAGCATTGCGGGGCGATCCGTCTGACAATATCCCTGGTGTCACTGGCATTGGAGAAAAAACTGCTGGTGAATTGATCAAAGAGTTTGGGAGTTTGGAGAACCTATATAAAGAAATCAAAAATAAATCTAAAAAACTATCGAGCGTGAAACAGCGCGTTTTGGATTTATTAGTCGAACAAAAGAAGCAAGCCGAGATGTCTCAAATGTTGGCGACTATTGTGCGTGATGTGAATTTAAAATTTGATCTGGGTGACTGTGCGGTAGATCATGTTAACGGTGATGAGTTGGTAAAGTTATTTAGTAAATTTGAATTTAAATCATTACTTCCTCGTATACCGCAAATTGCAGCTGATCTAAAAATTCAAACCAAGCAAGCTGTTAAAATAAAAGGCGAGCAGAAGTATGAATTAGTAGATAGTGAGACTGGTTTAAAAAAAATGCTTAAAGTCATTGAGGCGGCTACCGAAATAGCGGTTGATACAGAGACAACCTCGGTTGATCCTTGGCAGAGTGAATTAGTGGGTATCAGTCTAGCTATTAAAGCTGGTGAGGGGTGGTTTGTTTCCGCTAAATTATTAAAGGAAAAAACCCCCACTGTGAGTGAATTTATAAAAATTTTAGAAGATGAAAAAGTAAAAAAAATTGGCCACAATATTAAGTATGATTGGGAATCGCTGGCCCATTTTGGCATTGAGTTAAAAGGTGTTAGTTTTGACACTATGGTGGCTGCCTACCTACTACACGCTGGTTCGGAGAGAAACCTAGATTTGAACTCGCTGGCATTTAGAGAGTTTAGTTATCAAATGCAACCCATAGAAGACTTAATTGGTCCGAGGGGTAAAAACCAAGTTACGATGGCCGATGTTGCGCTTGATAAAGTTGCTTGGTATGCAGCCGAGGACGCCGACTTCACTTGGCGTTTAAAAGAAAAGTTAGGACCTCATTTAAAATCCGAAAAACTACTGGACTTGTTTAATGATATTGAGATGCCCTTGATTAAAGTATTGGGACTCATGGAAAAACATGGAGTAAAAATAGACGATAAGTTTTTAGAAAGTATGGCCGAGAGACTTAATAGTCAGCTAGAAAATATATCGGCACAAATAATCAAGTTGGCCGGTCAAGATTTTAATATCGCCTCCCCGAAACAGCTCAAGGAGATACTCTTTGATAAATTAAAAATATCTCCTCAAGGAATTAAAAAAATAAAAACTGGTTTTTCTACAGCTGCTTCCGAGCTTGAAAAAATGCGCGGAGCTCATCCCATAATTGATTTAATAGTTGATCATCGTGAGTTAAGTAAACTTTTATCTACATACATTGAAGCTTTACCGCAGTTAATAAATAAAGACACTGGACGAGTTCATACAAGTTTTAATCAAACCGTCGCGGCAACCGGTCGCTTGTCTTCAAGCGATCCAAATTTACAAAATATTCCGATTAAAGGGGATTTAGGAAAAGAAATTAGACGAGCGTTCATTGCTGAAAAAGGCAATCTGCTTATTTCTGCAGACTATTCACAAATTGAATTACGTCTGGCTGCCCACATTGCTCAAGACGACAAAATGAAAGGGGTCTTTACTCGGGGTGAGGATTTCCACCGAGCTACGGCAGCTTTTGTTTTTGGAGTTAAACCCGAAGAAGTGACACAAGATCAGCGCCGACAAGCAAAAGAAGTTAATTTTGGCATTCTATATGGTATGGGGGCTTGGGGACTCTCTGAGAGAACAGGTATACCACGTGAGGAGGCGAGATTTTTTATTGATAAATATTTTTCTGAATTCTCTGCCTTGGCAAAGTGGATTGAAAATACCAAAGAGCAAGTGCGTGAAACGGGTGAAGTGTTTACGATGCTTGGCCGTCGTCGTAAAATACCGGAAATCAATGCGGGGGTGGCGCAAATACGCGCTCAAGGAGAAAGAATGGCGGTCAATTTGCCCATCCAAGGTACAGCGGCCGACCTTATGAAACTAGCGATGATTAAAGTCGCTGCTAAATTACCCGAGATTTCAGCTGGCTCCAGCATGACTTTACAAGTGCACGACGAATTAGTATTTGAAGTGCCTGAAGCTGATGTAATGAAGGTCGCAAGATTTGTTAAAGAAGAAATGGAGGGAGCGTTAAAGGTTTCTGTGCCGATTGTGGTAGATGTAAAGCAGGGAAAAAATTGGGGCGAGATGGAGGAAATAAAGTTTTAAATATGCTTTTAGACATCGTAATATTGCCCCCGGCTGCGGTTAGAAAAAGTGTAGCAATGGCGGCGAAAAAATATGCTACTGGTTTTAAACCAGTTTTTGTTGTTGATAACAAAAAATTGATTCCCCACGTTAGTTTATTTCATTTAAAAATGAATAAAAATAAATTGCCAAAATTAGAAAAGATGGTAAAAAAAATAATTTCTGGTTATACCCCCTTTCTTATTAAATCATCTAAGGTCAGTGCGTATCATAGAGCAGTTTGGTTTTATTTAAAAAAAGATGATAGGTTACGGGTATTGCATCGACAGATATTCATTCAATGCTCACTGTTGAGAGGCGGTCAGATATCGGAAATAAAG
>CAYGFD010000025.1:0-7591 GCA_964349095.1 uncultured Gammaproteobacteria bacterium | reverse complement strand
ATTATGTTCTAAATATTCCTTTTTTAAATAATTAACAATCGCCTCGTGCTTAAAACCAGAGTTGATGAATGTTTCTTCAAAGCCAATTTTATCAGCCGCCCTTTCATACATGGGATGTGCTTTCGCTTTTGATAAAAGCAAATTAAAAGTCCGATCATCGATCGATGTTTTTGATTTGATTTCCTCATCGTTTAGTGATCGAGTGAATTCTATGCCAGACATAACATCAACCCATTTTTCTTTTTTATTTTCTTGCGCAGTCGGCTGCTCCAGCTTAGTCTCGTCCACTGGCTCGACCTTGGTCGTTACCATTGATGGGGTTGAAGACTCTGGATTATCGCCACTAAGCACCCTAGGTTTATTATCTATCTTTTTTTCCGGCTTTCCACTCTTTCTATCATGTACCCGCGCCAAAAAATCGTCTGCCTCTTTTTCGTTATCAACTAAAGGTAATAGCAAATCCCGTGGACTGACCTTTAATAGGTCTCTCTCACTTTTTGGTTTTATAAATACATTACCTCTAACAAAAATACCCTGCGGTAAATGACCAAAAATATATTTGAGTTGTGTTTCCTTATTGTGTGAATTTACAAGAAAACTATTTTTTCCGGAGGTATAAACTAAATAACTACTATCTTGACCAAAATACGCTTTAACGGCGTCATGCCCAGCGCGTGGCGTTTCCTCATTTATAAAAATTAAACACTTGCCCAACTTTTTAGAATCGAGCATGCGTCCTTCAGATCGCAGGGCATCTTCAGATTTATCGAACAATCTCTTAGCTTGATCAATGGCAAATTGCTGATCAGCCATTGCCCCAACCCATACCGACTTTTTTTCCTTAACCTTGGGATTTTTTTCTTTAGGAACCCATTTGTCGGTAAACTTACCGAGGTTATATTTATCATCAAAACCTTCGGAAACCGGTGCATCTAATAATTGGTCTATAGACATACCGCTATGCCACAATTCGCTAACCGCCTGATACAGTTCGTTACCCGACTTAAAATACCGATGCAAACCACGCAAGGTATGGGCGCTGCTTTCAAACTGCTCACGGTTATTGATCATACTAGAGTTGTCATCAAGCACAGTCATCTCTACAAGCAATCTTGCTTTCTCCCATTGCTCTGAATCCATCCGCAATAAATTTAAATCACGTAATACGCTCATCACTGACCGAGCGGCTGAAGTGTCGATTAAGTCTGGTTCGGTCAGGTGGTTATCAAAGACAGTTGTTGGGCGAGATTTTAAGTCTAAACCTTCTGGGTCTTTTTTTGTGAGTTTAATGCCCTCATGCAAACGCACACCATCTGACTCAACTCCTACGTCTAGCATGGTAGTACCAATCTTCAGCTTACCCGGTTCTACCACATTCTTTTTAGCAATACCCTTCACCCCAGCTTGTTCAAAAAGCCAAATCGCGACCTTTGAATCAAGATCGGGAATAAATTCGTCTTGACGAGTCTTGGGGTTGTGTAATTTTTTTCCTGTATATACAAAGTTGTCCCACACCTCTCGCGCTAACTCGCGTAACTTAACTTCCGAAGCTTGTTCGGTGGCAGTGTTTAAAGCGCTTAACTGTTGTTCAACCTCACCGCTCTTAATATTCTCAATAATTATTTCTGCTCCTATAATAGCTGCCGGTTTAAAATTATGATCACGCCTTTGTTTTAAAAATAAATTTACAGTATCCGTAAACCCAGGCTCATTCATTAATTTCCTAATCCATTCTGGGCCTTGAAAATCTTTGGGCGCAACCAAAAGACGAGCCCTGATATCGCGATCAGACATACCTTTTATAGACCACTGGCACAACTCTTCAAACACTTTGCCGTTAAAGTTAGGCTCAAGCTCTTTAGTCTCTGGTTTTTTATCAATCCTTTCTTTTGGGCTTTCCACTCGAGCGACCTCTTTCTTTTGTGGTGTTGCGCCTGACGGTTCGCGCAAATTTTCATAATACTGACTCTCTCCTGCTAGTTCCTTTGTTATATTGTGAGTTAGTTCATTCTTATTTACAGAAACGCTACTTAAATTTTCTAAATTTTTCTCCTGGTCAAGCAAAAACAAAGCCGATGCCAAAGGGTCGACAGGCTTTTCTTTAAATATACTTTCCATTAATGCATCAACTGCTGGATCGGGGGTAACTCTTTCTTTAACTATGCCCTCATTAGTTTCGGCTAGTAATTTATAATCGTCTGATTTGCGAATCGCTTCTTTTTCTTGCTCACTCAATGAAGCTACCTGTTGTTTAACATCAACAAAAGGTGTTTGTTCTTTTTCATGCCTTTTTAGTTTTGCCTTATCTATTTCCCTCGCCCGCTCTCGGAGTAGAGCAACCTCGTCTAAACGTATGCCACTTGGTTCCGGCGGCTTACTTTCTGAAAATTCAGTTACGGGTAAATCCTTGGCTGTTTCATCCAAAACAATTGACGGTTCAGCGGCGCTAATTACACCATTCACAGACTCTGTATTTTCAGGTGGCAAAAGCCGCTTGATATCCTCTAACTTTCGTATATTATCAGCCGAGAGGCCGTCCCGAACTGAATAATTTGATTTTTCTGGCATAGATAAATAAAATCCGCAGCTTTAGCTAAGCTGTTAATCGAAAACGAACAAAATTTAAAAATTACCACTGCTTAATGTAGGTGGCTACTTTTTCAAATCCTTGGTTTAAAGCCAAAGAAAACCCTCGTGACCAAGGGGACTCAACTTTTTTACTGCGTCCCTGCAAATTCCGCCATGATTTACCGTACATATGAAATTTGCGATTAAAAGAATAATGATAAGAGGGTGAAAATTGTTCCATATTTATTTTTATTTTTGTTTATACTCGTATTATAACTCAAAAATGACAAAAAGTCAAATATCAGGCAATGCAATCGACTAATTAAAGTAACTTTTCCTTATGCTCGAGCTTCTTCATTCGACTTTTCGCCAATGTGGTCCAACTCAAAACACCAATGGCAGTCAATAGAGCCTCCGTTTCTAAAGCACTAAGTTTTTTCTTACCCAACATCTTCACTATTATCTCCATTGCCTCTTTATGTTCCATATAATCGAGATTAAAAGCAACTTGTTGATTCCTCAAAATAGATTCGTGCTAGAGAATGAGAGGGTTCCTAATAATTATACGAATTTGGGCGCAACGAAACCAATGAATTATTATAAATTGCGTAGATGGTATTATCAGAAAACCAGCTAAATTTTGCCCCAAGAATTTCCCGTCTGTTTGCGGTTCTTAATAAAACTTGCTCGCCAAATCGATCCCTTACCACAACACCTCTTATAAAGCACATTTTAGGCGCACTAAAACCATCTCCACTATGACCAACACAATATTTTTCAAAAATATCGACGCATTTAGCTTTATCACTTGTACAGTTGTCTAGTTTCTTGAAATGGCTGGCATAATTTTCCCTAACATACCCTGACACGGCAACCTGTCCGGATAAAATATTTAATTTACATGAATTAACATCAAAGTCAGGGTAACCTCGCGGATTTCTACCGGTTGAAGTTAAATCCACCCAGGCCGAACTATTCTTCCCACAAGAATATATAATCTCATTATCGCTTACCCAATTAATGGTGTATGGCGCCAAAATCTTATAAGTATCCCCATTAACAACCCGTGTGGTATTTGTTGAATAATTGTATATGTAAATAAGGCCGCGCTGGGCTTCAAGGTTTGGATTACCTAAATATAAATATTGAGTCGAGTGGGGAGCGAACATGCCAAAATTATCGCTACTTGCTGGCAAATCAAAAAGGTAATCATCTTTATTTTCCTTAACGTTGTAAAAACGAATAGTTTTATCAATGATCAAACTATTTAAACCTTGGGGTGAATACACTAATGCCTGACCATCGTAAGAAAAAACAACATAATTATTTGTGTCGCCTTGTAATTTGTGAATAATATCTCCCTTTGGAAATAATATAAAATCGTATAAATCAAACCCTATAAAAGAAAAAATTAGTATCAAAACAAATAAAACTATAAATGACTTTTTCATAATCTATTTATACTCTCTACAGATAAAATATGAGATTCTCTATCAACGGCCATAAAAGGGTTGAAACTTATTTTATCGAATCAAAGACCTGCCGTAAACTTAAATGATGGTACTATAGTTTGATTTATTATATCGTCAACTGAAGTACTGCAACTAGTCCCAGGGCTTGGAACGCCAAACGTAGTACAATGACCATTGATTAACAACTCCGAACCATTTTCACCTTTTCCCGGCACATAAACGGTCACGTCGCGTTCACTATAGGTCGTTGCGCCTAAGGACCTACTTGAACTATAGCTAAAACGAGTTGATTTAACACCACCAACTTGTATTTGATCTTTATTAAAATTTATTCCTTGATCTTTGAGAGACTGCTCTGTTGATGCTGAGGTGTACCCCTGCCCTGTTGATACCTGAACCTTTACCGATTCTTTAACAGCGCTTCCAAAAGGGGGCGAAAATTCAACAATACCTTCGAGTTCGGGGTCCAAACCAATAACATCTTTTTTCCAACCCTCGGGATAGTTTAAAGAATAATGAAAAGTTAAATTTGCATAAGTCGACAACGATGATCCTGGCTGACTGGTTCCGGCCGGAGATTTAAGGGGGTCATAACCCTTATCCACCTCTACTTTGTCACTATAACTATCACCATCAGTATCAATCTTTGTAGGATTCGTCCCTATCGAAATCTCTTCTGCATCACTTAACCCGTCACCATCCGTATCAGAGGAGGATTTAGAATCATCGGAATTATTATTAGTAGATTTATCCTGTACTGGTGAAGAATTTGTATTATCAATTGTGGCTTTATTACAACCAGCCCCGACCAACGCAACTCCCATAAAAATTACAGATGTAACTATTAATCTTTTCATACTGAGGTTATTAATATTTAGAAAACACTCCCCGTTAATCATACGCCCGTTTATGATAATAAAACAAGCGCCCTGAATAAAGTTCGATAATAACGGCACTGATACTGATTTTAATCGGTTTAGTTATTCCCCCTCGAATTTACCTCACAATATACAAAAAACACCCAAAATTAGTTTGAGTGTTTTTTGTATGGCGGGCCCGACCGGATTCCCCCTCTCTCCGATTCGGGTACCGGGGCGCTACGCACCGCTCGCTCAGTCGCGAGCTCTCGCGCCCTTCGAATCCGCAGAACTCATCAATTACAAAATAACCACCCGAATGGGTGGTAGATATTGAGAATGGCGGGCCCGACCGGATTCGAACCGGCGATCTTCTCCGTGACAGGGAGACGTGTTAACCGGGCTACACCACGGGCCCACGATTGCCATTTACATATATTTAAATTGTGATTGATTGCGAAACTTATATTATCACAACTAATTTGATTGTTCAAGACTGCTTGTTGGTTGCTTTATTTTAAATAACAAATACCCCCCTACTGCAAAAAAGACCGTAGCTATAACCAAACCACTTCTTACTCCATAAATTAATAGTTGCTGATCAACTCGTATAAACTCCAGGGAAAATCGCAATACCGACGCTAATAATAGATAACTTCCGACAACATACCCAGCTGGCTTATTTTTCTTATACAACCACCACAATACAAAAAATATAATAACTAATGCCAAAGATTCATATAAAAAGACAGGTTGAAACAATTCTGCTTGAACATATTCAACTGGCCGCCGGGCAGACTCGATATATATCCCCCAAGGCAAGTCTGTTGGTTTACCAAACAACTCTTGATTAAAATAGTTTCCCCACCGCCCGATCGCTTGCCCTATGGCAACAGCCGGGGCCAAGATATCAAGCAAGATTAAATATTTTACACTAAATTTTTTAGAGAAATACCACAAAATAATGGCGCCAGCTATTAATCCGCCATGAATTGACATACCACCTTCCCAAATCTTAAATAGGTCTACTAGATTATTTCTAAAATATTCCCATTCAAATATAAAAACGTCTAGCACCCGAGCCCCCACAATACCCCAAACTAAGGTCCAAAAAAACAACTTATCAAAATCTTTTATTTGCCGGCCAGACTTCTGCCATAATTTTAAACCAACAAAATATCCTGCTACGAAACTAGCGGCGAAAAAAAATCCATACCAACGAATGGTTAAGAAACCAAAATCAAATAATATTGGCGACGGAATAAATGATTGCCAAAAATTCATATTTGATTCTGCGGGTTATTATCCGCCGATTAATTTTGACTGAATAACCTCCCTGAGCTTGGACCAATCTTCAACCACGACGCCGTTAACAAAAAAAGTTGGTGTGCCTTGAATATTTTTAATGTTTCCGCTATGCATATCGTCTCGCACCACATTGTCTTTACTTCTTGATTTTAAACACTGGGTAAAACTGTTGGTGTCTAAACCAAGCGTACCCGCATAGCCAATTAGAGCGTCATCGGAAAATTTCGCTAAATCAATACTGGACTGCGGTTGATTCAAAAATAACTGATCATGATACTCCCAAAACTTTCCTTGGTCGTTAGCACACTCCGATGCCGAGGCCGCCCGAAAGGCCATAACATGAATTTGAGTAAGTGGAAAATGCTTGTAATAGAAAGCTATTTTATCACCAAAAGTCGTCTGCACTTCTTTAGCCACCGATTCCGCCTGTTTACAGGCTGGGCATTGAAAGTCAGAATACTCTTCCACAACAATAGATGCTGTACTAGAACCAAGTATCGGCCGAGGTGATACTTTATCTGGATAATCATAGGTCGGTCTATTAACAAACCAAACTATTAATAGAATAACCACTACGCCAGCACCAACCCAAAATCCTTTTTTTGCATTGTTTGTCATATTTACTTAATTCCCAATTCTCCAGCCAAAGTTGGTAGGGCAGTTAAAGCAAAGCCAGTACCATTGGAGGTGGTTCTTTCAAAAACCTTATCTATGAATTCCCAGTACTTATCGGCTCCGGCCAATTTACCAATACATTCAGCAGCCTCAGCTTCCTTTTGTGCATTGGCGTGGAATGACAATGGGAAATGTCGATATACCCATTTTACTTTACCAGGGTACTCGTTCATTATACGAACCAAACTTGGGTGAATAGACTTACAAAACGGACATTCTAAATCAGAATATTCGATCATTGTTACTGGTGCGTTTTTATCACCACGAATATAATCTGAATCCTTTAATTGAACATCGACTTTTTCAGCCTGAGGAATTGTGTTATTCAATGCCTGCTCCACTACAGCTTTAAGTTGATCATAAGGCACCGCCCCCTCAACCAATTTTCCGTTAATAAAAGTAGCCGGCGTCCCATTAACTCCAAGCTGAGAACCTTCATTTAAGTCGGCCGTGACTTTACTAGCGAGGTCACCGTTATCCAAACATTTTGTAAAAGCTGTAGGCTTGGCAGTGTTAGTATTATTATTTCCGCCGTTTCCGAAATTACTTAAACCTAAACTAAATGATGCGCTACCGAAACCAAATATAATCCAGGCCAAAACGCTAACACTAGCCGCTCCCGAAACAAAGCCAAACCAATAGGTTAATTTTGGTGATGCTCCTTCAAAAATACTTCGTTTTGATGAAATGTTACTATTTTCTTCCATAATT
>CAYGFD010000024.1:0-7805 GCA_964349095.1 uncultured Gammaproteobacteria bacterium | reverse complement strand
TTGATGTTAAAAAAATTACATACAATATAGAGGGAAATAGTTACTATTTAGCAACCGCTCCAAATAGTGTATTAACCATGTTCGGTGAGCCGGTATTTGGCGATCTAGACAGTGATGGTGATTTAGACGCGGCAGTGTTACTCGCGTACACCCCAGGAGGTAGTGGCACTTTTTATTACGCCAGTTTCGCTATTAACGATGGTAATGGTTACAAGTCCACAAACAGTTTTTTGCTTGGCGATCGTATAGCGCCACAAACAGTGGAGTATCATGACGGGACGGTAGTTTACAACTTTGCAGTTAGGAAAGAGGGTGAACCCATGACTGCAAGGCCATCGGTTGGTAAAAGTGTCTGGGTAAGTTTTGATGCAAGTTCTGGGTTAATAACTGGTTCAGATAATGATGGCAGTAGCATCTAAATACGATGTCGTCGTAATTGGTGGTGGACCAGCGGGTATGATTGCAGCTGGTCGCGCAGCTGAACGTGGACGGCACGTTTTGTTATTGGAAAAAAATAGCGCCCTGGGTAAAAAACTGTTAATTACTGGTGGTGGTAGATGTAACCTGACGAATAATAAAACCAACAACCGTGTGCTTCTCGAAAAGTATAAAACATCAGCCAAGTTTTTATATTCTGCTTTTTCGCAATTTGATGTGTCTAGTACATTAGATTTTTTTCATAGCAGGGGACTTAAGACTAAGGAAGAGGCGGAGGGTCGCGTATTCCCCGTGACAAATAAAGCGCAGTCGGTTTTTGATGTATTAAGTAAGTATTTGCAAGTGCCGGGTGTACAAATAATGACTAAAGCGAGGGTTACAGCGCTGGCTTATAATAAAGAAAAGAGCATTTTCGCAATTACTTTGGCTGACAAAACTGTTATTCATACTGAGCACTGTATCGTAGCAACAGGTGGTCTTTCTCATCCGGAAACTGGCTCAACTGGTGAGGGTTTTAATTGGTTGAGAAAAATAGGCCATCGTATACATGACAATGATATGGCCTTGGTACCATTAGCTAGTAGTGACACGTGGGTAAAAAAACTTTCAGGCCTAACGTTAAGAGACATAAAACTGACTACTTTCAAGAATGGGGTTAAGCAAAAAGCGTATAAGGGCAAGGTTTTGTTTACGCATTTTGGCATAACCGGGCCAACTGTTCTTAACATGAGCTCTGACGTCGGGGCGCTCCTACGACGCGGAGAAGGAGATGAATATGATGGTATTGGGTCAAATGACGTCAGAATAGATATTGATTTATTTCCATCACTAGATGGCGGAACAATCAAGAAAAAATTACATACTTTATTGACCGAGCAAAGCAATAAGAAAATAAAAAATAGTTTAGCGGGGTTAGTTGCGTCAGCACTAGTGCCACTAGTGTTGGAAAAGTGCGCGATAGATGGCGAGACTTATTCGCACAGTGTTAGCACGGAGCAAAGAAAGTCTATAATTGCTTTTGTTAAAGGCGTGCCCCTTAATGTCGCTGGTTTATTAGGAAAAGATAAGGCTGTTGTTTCTGCGGGGGGAGTAGATCTAAGTGAGGTCAATTTTAAAACTATGCAATCAAGAATAATTCCGGGTTTGTTTTTGGTGGGTGATGTGTTAAATATTGATCGGCCGTCGGGCGGTTATAGTTTACAGTTATGCTGGACCACTGGTTTTGTAGCTGGAAATAGTTGTTGATTATTAATTTATATAATATGGGCGAGAATTTTAGTGATTTCAATCCAGAAAATACTCCGGAAACGCATCAAGAAAAAGAGCAGATGATGTCGCTTTTGCGCGAAGCGTGTGATCAACAGAAAATTATTGATTTAGTGATGGATAATTTCGGTAAAGAGCAGTTAGTCCAAGATATATTAGTGTTAAGTGTTGATGGAACTGAATTAGTTTTAAGTTATATTGCTGAAGATGGTGATCTTGGTGAGTCGATTCCGGTTAGTCTTGATCAAATAAAACATGTCACTGTGGTTGATGATTGGGTTCCGCCCGAATCAGAGGTAGAATAATTAACATGGTTGCCAACACTTATAAATTTAGCGCTGAAGTTTGGCGATACCCTGGCTTTGCTGGTTGGCACTTTGTGTCTGTACCTCGACAAGAGTCTCGGGAAATAAAATTGCTTTATAGTGTTATAAAAAGAGGCTGGGGATCCATACCAGTAAAAGCGCGGATTGGTAAAACATCTTGGCTCACGTCAATTTTTCCAGATAAAGGTAAAGGATACTTGATGGCCATCAAAGCCAGTGTGAGAAAAAAAGAGCTTATAAAAATGGGGGATAAGGTTAGTTTGGTAATTGAAATAAGAGGTTATTAAAATAATATATTCGGCCAGCTCTACCGCTTGACTTTTTTGTCATTGTGTTATAAATCTAAGGGGTTAATTGAAACAAAACCATGTCTGCCAAAATGTAAATTTTGGTACTTAAAGCGTTCGTTCAAATCATTTCTACAATAAATCACATCATCCATTCATCCTAAAAAGGAGTTACCATGAAAAACTTGTTAATTGCAGGCTTAGTACTGTTGTTTACCTGCACGATGGTTCACGCCCAAGAGCCGACCGACGGTCGCATCAAACCGATGCCGACAGTCACAGCGGTGAAGGTGGGGCAGGAATTTGACGTCGCAATCAGAATTAACTCAACCCTGCCGGTGTATGCTTCAAGCTTTATTCTGGACTGGGGCGATACGTTTCCGGTCGATGTCGTGAGTGTAACGGTCGGGGATTATCTCGGAACGCCCGTGCTCTTTACCTACATCGTCAACGAGGCGCTTTCGGATGTTCACATCTCTGTTTCACAACAAGGACCCGCATCTGGCGTGACCGGTCTCGGCACCCTCGCCGTCGTCCGTTTTCGGGCTAATAACGCAGCGAACATGGACGTTCGGCAAGTCAATTTCGGTGTTTTCGACATTGACGTTCGTAACCCGGCGACGCAGAGGATGAACTTTTCTGGAATTACTGGTTTTGTTCTGATCGCTGAAGCGTTTGTCTGGCCCGGCGACTTGAACAACGACGGAACAGCTGACGAAGCAGATGTTTTATCCATCGGCCAGCACTTTAACAAGACTGGTTCAACTCGTCCGAACGCCACCTACACATGGCAAGCCGAACCATCGGCAAACTGGGCGGATACCAACGCCACCTACGCCGATGCCAACGCTGATGGGCGTATCAAGATAAATGATATGCCTCCGATCGGCTTTAATTACGGTAAGACACATGCCAGTGCGATGCCGGCGACTGCATTCAAGGTTTCCGAGGCGCAGTCTGGTAACAGACTCTATGCCTCAGCCCGCGTGGTGGGAGACACAGCCGAGGTATACATGATGGCTGAAGCCGAAGACCTTTTCGGAATAGCTTTCAAGGCAATGTACGACACTGGTGAGCTCGAGTTTGTGAGTGCTCAAAACGGTGACTACTTGCCGGGAGCTATTTTCTTCAACCATGTTATTCCGAACGACGGGCTGTTGGCCTTGGCGTCAACCAGGGTCAATGGTGAAACTGGTATTACAACCAATGCCAGCGTAGTCGTGGCGAGATTCCTCATGAAGGGAAATTCGCTCAACTTGCGATTTGAGGATGTCACGGCTATGAATACAGCTGGTGATCATATCGGATTCGAGGTCCATGATTTGTCGCAAGTGACCGGCGTGGGTGAGGATAACAAGCCAGTAGTTTTTACTCTCATGCAAAATTATCCCAACCCGTTCAATCCATCAACCCGTATTCGTTTCACTATCGAGCAGTCTTCGGCGGTGACACTCACTGTTCGCAATGTACTTGGACAGGTGGTTACGACGCTGGTTAATGGTGAAACATCGCCAGGAGAACACTTTGTGACCTTTGACGCGTCGGGTTTGGCTGGAGGTATGTACTACTATACTATCCAGGCGGGTCTGTTCCGCGAAACCAGAAAGATGATGTTGATGAAGTAGTTTGTGATGTAAGATCTAAACACCCAAAGTTGCCGCAACGCAACGAGGGTGTTTTTTTAATTGTTAGAATTTGTAAATTATAGCGTTTAATATAGTATACGGTCTTGCTGATATATGTGTTGTTCAAATAAATAACACTAGGCTCGTCTGTATACTATAATCATTAAATTACGAATTTATGCTGAGTAAATTAGCAAATCAGTTGCCTGAGCATTATCGCAATCTACTTGATTTGAGATTCAATGAACGTTACACCATACACGAAACAGCAACTCGCATGAATATACCAGAGGGATTAGTGCGTCGGATACAGTACCGAGCGTTAAAAAAATTGAACGAAGTTGTTGATGAACATAAAAATATTTAGCGCTAGAGCTTAGGGCGTTGGTGATATTGGCTGGATCGGATTTTTATTGTACAGTAAAAGCATGAAAAGAATAATCTACCTATTGTCCTTTAGTGCGCTTGGTTTTTTGTTACAACTTTTATTGCATGCAATTATTGAGCAATGGTATATCAGCTTACTGCTCTCAGATTTTGATTTTTATGGTTTTGGTTTGAGTTGGTCAAGTTGGTTTATGATTCACTCAGTCTTAACGGTTGTTTTGACGATCTTAGGGGCTCTACTGGGGCTTAAATTTGGACTATATTGGTGGGGTAGGTTGTATGATGAAAAGGGGAAATTGAGAAGTAATATAAAATGGTTGTTTCGTAAGAGAAGATTTGTATAGAAAAATAAAAGGAGTAAAATGAATATTAATTAATATGCAAAATTATGAATTTTAAAAGCCCGTTATTTATTTTTTTAGTAATTGTAATATTGTTGAGTATTGCTGGTTCGATATTTACAAAAGATTATATTCGAATGGCCTCTATGTTGGTTTTAGGAGCATCATTGATTGTTTTGATTAAACTCACAATCGGTAAAAATACCCCCGCCGCCCAAGGCAATGACTTGCCACCTACCGACGTGACAAGTGTGTAGATTTGTGTTAAGTTAAAACTGCTCATTTTTTAAAGTGAGCATTTTTATTATGTTAAAGCAATATCTTAGCAAGTATTTTACCCAGACTCGGGTCTATAGAATGATTGAGTCTATACCTGGTGTGTTGGTATGGTCTACACTTTTATTCGCTGTATTGATATCAGTATATAAGCCTCTGTGGGCTATATATTTTATTATTCTTTTTGATTTATATTGGTTATTGCGGGTTGGGTATATAATGATCCACGTTTTAATGTCTTGGCGCGTTTACAGACGCGAAATTAAAGTGGATTGGGTCAGTAGGGTACGGGAAATACCGGGAAATGAGAATATTTATCATTTAATTTTTTTACCCACCTACAAAGAACCTTACAATGTAATTGAGACTTCTTTTAACGCATTGATAAATGTTAATTATCCACTGGATAAAATAGTCGTTGTACTAGCTGGAGAAAAGAGAGACGCGGATAACTTTCACCAGATTGCGCCAAAGATTCAGGAAAAGTTTGGTCATCGGTTTCATAAATTTCTAATTACCGAGCATCCCGATGATATAGTAGGGGAGATTGCTGGTAAAGGTTCAAATATTCATTGGGCCGGACATCGGACCAAGGAATTGATCGACGAACTTAAGATTCCTTATGAGAACATAATTGTGTCTACGTTAGACATCGATTCGTGCGTATCGCCAATGTATTTTTCCTATCTCACATACAGATTTTTAAATCATCCCGACAGATTGCACACTAGTTATCAACCAGTGGCAGTCTACAATAATAATATTTGGGAGTCCTATTCAATAACCAGGGTGGTTGCAAATTCGACTACTTTTTGGTTGCTCTCAGACATGGCCCGACCAGAGAGGTTGTTTACCTTTTCTAGTCATAGCATGCCTTGGCAAGCTTTGGTTGATGTAGGTTTTTGGGCGAACGATATTGTGTCGGAAGATTCAAGAATTTTTTGGCAGTGCTTTGTACGCTACGAAGGTCGTTATGAGGTAACACCTCTTTACATACCAATCTCGATGGACACGGTTTATACCGGTAGTTTTTGGCAGACCATGATGAATATGTATAAGCAACAAAGGCGCTGGGCTTATGGTGCTGAAAATTTGCCGTATTTGATAATTTACAGCTTTACCAATAAGTCGATACCTTTGATTAAGAAATTTCGTTACCTGTGGAACATGTTAGAGGGATATTATTCGTGGGCAACGGCTCCGTTAATTATTTTTATTCTCGGACGATTGCCGCTTTATTTTTTACCCCTTGAACAGCGCTCGTCATTGGTGGCATTTAATGCCCCCGCTTTACTGCAGGCGCTCATGACAATGGCAATGTTTGGTCTGGTGGTGAGTGCTATTTTATCAACAATATTAATGCCTCCCAAACCAGCCAACCATCCCAAAATGCGATGGGCAATTATTGTTTTACAGTGGCTTCTTTTTCCACTGGCGATGTTACTGTTTGGTTCATTCCCAGCTACTGAGGCGCAATCAAGATTGATGCTGGGAAAGTATCTGGGTTTCTACGTTACTAAAAAGGCCCGTACTTAATTTCCCAGTTGAATTACTGTATCTGCATTCCAGTTTATTTTTTTTAATACAGACTTTGATTCTTCCGGCGTTGCGAGTCTTGGTGTGGAATAATTTTCAATAATAACAGGCATCAATGTAATTGAGTTCAAGTACACTTGATCGTCTTGTTTTTTTAGATTCAACAGTAAAGAGAGCCCTTCAGTCGTCTCTATACTCCACATTTGATCAAAAATAAAATTGCCCAAAGAATAAAATATATATTTACCTTGGTAATTTTCAATTGTCTGAATCCAGTGGGGATGGTGACCAATAACTAGATCAGCGCCGTACTCCACAGCAGCGTGCGCAAAGGTTGTCTGGTCCTTATCCGGTTGGCGCGTGTATTCTTGCCCAGCATGCATCGAGACGATGACAAAATCCGCTGTTTTTTTTGCATCGGCAATAGATGTATTTAGTTTTTCTAGATCCTGTATTCTAGCCACATAATCGTTGGTTTTAACCCCGCCATCATTAATAGATGAATAACTTGCGCCTATAAAGGCCACTCTAATGCCCTTAATTTCCGTTATAAGAGGTTTCCATGCCTGAGGTTGGTCTAAACCAGCCCCAAAGGTATAAAGCCCGTTTTCGGGCAAATATTTTAGGGTGTATTTTAAGCCATCAATTCCTTGGTCAAGCACATGATTATTAGCCAGGTTCAATGCTTTAAATTGATATTTTTTTAGACCATCAATGTTTCGCGGCGGCGCATTAAAAATAATACTGCCCGTACTTGGGTAATGCTCACTACCAGAAAAAGGGGATTCCAAATTGCCAAAATTAAAGTCGGTGGAAAGGAGTAAATCGCCTAAACTGGAAAAAGGAAAATCAGGATTATCATGCTTGTCAATTTGAGCTGCCACATTACGAGATAGGGAAATATCACCAACGGCTAGGAGGTTGATGTTTGTTTCCTTTTTTACCAGATGACGAATAACACTTTGCTCTGGCAGGGTTATCGGTTTGCAAACTGAAAAGGCTGCAATTAATATAGCAGTACAAAAAACTAAAGTCGAGTACAAAACAACTCGATAAAGGTTAATCATGTTGGTAGATTGGAGCCAATTATTTCTTTATTGCCAAGCAAAAAGTCGTTAGCAGAAATAATTTTTTTACCCTCCATTTGCAATTTAGTTATGGCGATTGCTCCTTGCCCACAACCCACAACCAATCTACCGTCTTGAAGTTGTACTCGTCCGGGAGAGTAAATTCCGGTTGTAATGAGTTCAGTTTGAATTAATTTTAGGCGCTTGCCTTTATAAGTAGACCAAACACCCGGCCATTGTGAAAAAGCGCGATTGG
>CAYGFD010000023.1:0-8353 GCA_964349095.1 uncultured Gammaproteobacteria bacterium | reverse complement strand
CTAACAAAAGAACCGTCGGCGCATACTCTAACGTCCTGAGCGCAAAATATTGGCTCGCTTTTTAAAACGTGTCGACGAAAAGGGGTGGTAACAAAAACTATTTGAATAATTAATAACAGTATAGCAATGCTAACAATCGTTACTAATGTATAAACGTGATAATTTATTTTTTTCATATATTTAAATTAATTAACTTTACAAACTTTATACTCACCCCAACCATAGTAAGTGAAAATAGAACCACCGAGTGCCTCACATAAATCCTTGTCTGTGACACCCTCATAAATCTTAATCATATATTTTTCAACAGGCCCCGGACAATTGTCGCTACAAGCAAAATAGTCAACTATACCAGGCTTTTTTGTGATTACTGGTTCGGTTAATTTAAACGTAGAAATAATATCCATAACTATTTTTTCCTCACTTGTAAAAAATGTATATGCCTTTTTATATCGATCAAAAAAAACACTATACTGATTTACCCATCCTTCAGCCGGCCCTGGCGCAGAATATCTCAATACCTTTGCGCCTAAAACAAGCTCATTTAATTTTTCCGGCTCAACAACAATAACATTCCCTGGTTCAAAACCTAATCCCGAACGTAGACTAGCTAATACCCCATCATACCCACCCTCGTCGTACAAATAATCACTGGATTGAATTTCTAAGGCTGGGCAAGGTACGAATAAGTCAAAGCCTTCTGGGTTGCAAGCATACGCGTGAGGATCTAGATCACCTGGCATAGGTAAATACCAATCGGGTGGAAACTTCAAAGTGAAATTAATTTTGTTATTCGTGTATGTTTGCCAAGTAGCAACTTCCGCCTCAGTCACAATTCTCTGATACAACTCACTTGGCTTCCAACTTTTTCCAAAAACACTTATAAGAGCATCGTTGTGTAAACTAACTTGTTTTAAATAATATTCTGCCTTTGGTTTATCGGTCGAATACATAACTTGACCAGAAATTAAATAAGGCAAAACCTGCGCTTCGGCAGTTAAATCATCACCTAAAATTTTCCAATCAGCTACCTTGGGGTAGCTATCTGGTGCGCCACAATTTTTTACAGTGTCAGCTAAATCATTGTTAACTAAACTCTCGGCAATACATAGGCGAGTCATAGCTAATTTAAAGGCTCGACCCTCTGGAGCATCGGCTATTTCTACACTACCCACCTCATCATAAATCGCTGAAATAATTGCTCGTAATTTGGTTACATCAGTATTATTTACCGCCGACAATAATATCTCTGAAAAATTATAAGCTCCTCGTATGCTAGACGGCAAATATTTATCCATTGATTTTGCTGTTGTGGCAAAATCTATAATAATTTGAATAGTTTCATCACTGAGTTTCTGTTCAGTCTTCACTACCGGACAAGCTGCAAATTCGCAGCGCGGGCCAGAACGACCAACGGCACTGCCGTCGGGGCAAAGTTTTGCTTCCATTGTACACATCATACCCCTAGGTCTGTCGCCAAAATGATAAGTAACAAAAACCACCTGTACAATTAAAAGTAAAATAGCTATGGTTACAAGAGTTACTACCGCGACTATGTGGTTAGAAATTTTTTGCATATTATGGTCTTAATCTATTTATCAACCTTGGAAAAGGAATAGTTTCACGCACGTGGGCAAGGCCACAAATCCAAGCGACGATTCTCTCTAGCCCATAACCAAAACCCGAATGCGGTACACTGCCGTATTTACGTAAATCCAAATACCATTGAAACGGCTCGATCGGTAAATTATGCTCCTTCATCCTCTTCAACAACTCGTCGTAATTGTCTTCGCGCTGACTACCACCGATTATTTCACCATACCCCTCTGGGGCGAGTAAATCGGCATTTAAAACTCGAGTCGGGTCACTTGGGTCTCTCTTCATATAAAATGCCTTAACTGCTGAGGGATACTTTTCCACAAATATCGGCTTGTCGTACATTTTGGTTAAAGTTGTTTCATCGTCAGCGCCCAAATCATCCATCTCGCCAATGTCGCTACCTGCTTCATGAAGTTTTTTTACCGCATCAGCATGGGTAATGCGATAAAAAGGAGCTTTAACGTTTTGTAACGGCTTGATATCTCGCTCTAACATTACCAACTCTTTACCGTTTTGTTGCAAAACCTGTTCAACAATAAAGCTAATTAAATTTTCCTGGACTTTCAAATTATCTTCATGTTCAACAAATGCCGCCTCGGCGTCCATCATCCAAAATTCAGTTAAGTGCCTTCTGGTCTTAGACTTCTCCGCTCTAAACACTGGCCCAAAATCAAATACCCGACCGTGTGCTGCAATAGCCGCCTCTAAATATAATTGACCAGATTGCGTCAGGTAAGCTGGCTCGTCAAAATAATCAATCTTAAACAGCTCTGTTGTTCCCTCACAGGAAGTCGGAGTTAATATCGGCGAATCAATTTTTATATAACCTTCCCGATTTAAAAACCAAAAAGTCGAGTTAATAATTGTGTTCCTAACCCTCTGAATCGCCCACTGCCTACTTGAACGCAACCAAAGATGTCGATTGTCCAATAAAAAATCAGGCCCGTGCTCTTTTTTACCAATTGGGTATTCTTCTGACTTTTGTACTAAGGAGATGCTCTTCGCTTGTAACTCAAATTCTTCTTTTTTAGGGTGTTTCGATACAGTACCAGAAACTAAGACCGATGATTCGATTGTGAGCCCTTGAGACACTATCCACGAATCAGCATCCACTTCTTTTTCACTAACAACTACTTGGGTAAACCCAGCCCCATCTCTTAATTCTATAAAGAGGATTTTACCAGAAGTTCTGATATTTGCTACCCAACCTTTGAGACCTACCTCCTGGCCAACAAACTCGGGCAATTTATTTGAGAAAATTGCTTGCATAATTATTTATTATACAATATTTATCATTTTTTACCAAATAAAAAAGGCGACTAATTTAGCCGCCTTATCATTCACTGCCCGTCATGTGCCAACACTGGCACCACCGTTAATTCTCCTAGTTTCCCTTCGAAAACTTTTACCAACCGGGTTTTCTGGGTTTTCGTTTATTTCTCGCAAAACCGCGGCAAAGTCTTTTCTTAGCATTGATAATCTGCGTTCATGTTGCCTACCGAGCACGTCGACGTGATACCAAAACTGACCACTTGAAAAACCAATCATCAAACATTGCGCAAAACGATAGAAGTCAGTGAGCGACATTATCCCTCGGCCAGAACTAGTTGTGGCCTGACTATGAAAGTTAAAGTATATAAACTTATCACCTTCTCCATAATTAACGTCGCGGGCACATTCATTCATTTCCAGCCATTCAAAGGCTAAGGACAAGGCACAATCAAGCGCCAACTCACTGCCATAAATATACATAGAACCACACGGCGGTTCATCGACATCACTCAATAAATCAACACGCAAAACTAATGTATCTGACTTAGAAGAAACTGGCCTAACAGGCTCCCATACCCACGTGGACACAGGTTCATCCTCATCCTCTTCTGATTTACGCATAACCTCTGGCGTAAACTTGAGATCGCGGAGCGTTGTGTAAACGCTTTCATAACTATGTGGTTTTTTATCCGAAAAATCAGCGGTCACGGGCATATAACCCTCCGTTGTTATTTAAAAGAACTATTAAATTTAAAACCTAATATTGTTCTTCCCAATGATTTACGTCTATTATCGGGCTATCACCACTATTATAGACAGGATCAAGCGGTGTAGCCACTAAATCTTCATCATAAGTAACTGAACAAACACCGTTATCAGTACCGTCGAGGTCAACATGCCAACCAATTATTCCACCAGTTATATTAAAAGTTGAGGTGCTATTAATATCAATATCAAGGGCGTTAGCAGTATAAATCAAACCGTTTAAATTTAAAGTTGCCCCGGTTAAACTAATACCTATATCAGCCTTACCCAAAATACCCGAACCGCTGGCGTCTGTATTCACTGTAAAAATCTTACCGGAATTCAAACTGATATTAATATTTCCACTAGCTGCCAAAACGCCATTGACTGTGAGATTTTTATTAGTCCAAGTAGCAGTACCGGTGACAAATGTTATTCCATTCAAAGTGGTGCCGGAAGGTAGGGCGGAAAATTGAGCGGCGGTATACACTTGGCTAGCCCTATTCTTTAAAGACGTTAATGAGGAAGAATCAAAATCAACAATCGGCATACCAATACTAGGTAAACCCTCTGTCTGGGTTGAATTATTTAATACTAAGCTTGAGCCAGCATTAGTAATTATATTATTACTAGAGGTGACTTCAGCGTCATTAATAGTTAAATCGGAGTGACTAGTTATTTTTAAATTTTGATTGGCGTGTATACGACCACCATTTATAGTACAATCTCTTCCGGTAGTTATATTTCCATTTTGCTGACCCCCTACCCCACCACCAAAAAAAGTTTGAGACCAGCTGTAAGCTGGATTACTAGCTTTAGCTAAACGCGCTTTTATAACGCGTTGTGAATTTTTACTTCCGACTTGGTAAGTTGCCGTTACGGTTATATCCGCTAATCCATCGGCAATACTACTTGCAGATACTGTGTAAGCCCCTTTAGTATCAAAAACAGAACTACGATTAAAATTGTCACCGG
Source organism: uncultured Gammaproteobacteria bacterium (assembly GCA_964349095.1). Taxonomy (GTDB): domain Bacteria; phylum Patescibacteriota; class Patescibacteriia; order Veblenbacterales; family UBA10138; genus UBA10001. The sequence continues at coordinate 3,763 of CAYGFD010000023.1, read as the reverse complement.
CTAGTGTTCCATTTAAAAATTTTCCTCGCCAAGTAGCATCGTATTTTAATTTAAAAATAGCTTCATTAATACCTGATTCGGCCAAATAATAACCCTTGGTGGCGGCGTTTTCACTCTTCGCGATTTTTATCTCGCTGGTTGATTGTTCCAAAAAATAACTAGACAAAAAAAGTAAGGACCCGAGCATGGTAATAACAAGCACCACCGCAAAACCGGATCGAGATTTTTTTAAATTTTTAGTTAACATTCCTAGGGGCAACATCAGCACTTAAATTAATTTTTTGTAAACCTTTACTTAACTCTATGGCGATGGATATAATGTCAGTTCCACTAAAACTTATGCTAGTTATATACTCACCGATCAGCTTATCTTCTATTATACTCGCACTAGGTGGATTGCCAAACGCGTCCACTTCATTATAAACCACCCGCGTGTTAGGGTCCGAATTAAAATAGTAATAACTTAACTCCCGGTACAAATCGGTCCCCACTAAATGATACCGAATATATTGCATTGGTGTCCCATCAATATTACCATGACCATCTTCAAAGAGTATCTCATCGTCCGGTAAAGCGGTAACTATGGTATTGGCCTGCCTTAACTCTCTAGTCATTCGATCCAGAATAGCGCGCTGATTTTGAACGATTTCGGCTGAATTTTCTATTTGCCCGCGTGTTCTCTGAGATAAAATAAAAATTGAATAAACAGCAAATAAAAACAGTATCATTATCATGATGCCGATTGTTATTTCCATAATAGTAAAACCAGGGCGCTTCATTTACGTGCCATTAATGTAGTTAAGACATAAGAATCATTTCCCCCATTACGATCTGACCAATAAACAGTAACCTGAACTTTTTTAAAACCAGTGTCGCTTACGGAGTTTTGTAAACTGCTATCAACATAACTAACTACTGTTTGTCTTTCTAAATGATAAGCAGGGTCACTGGAGTCGGCAGAAATCCTGGCCCTCACTTCATAATCACCAACTGCTAAATCATCATAAGAGAGTTGCGATACCTGTTCGAGTTTAGCGCGCGCATAAACTGACGCCAAACTCATCTGCTCCGCTTCCTTATTTACTCTAAGCGTCAGTGGAAAGACGCCAATAACAGCGACCAAACCTAACGCCAAAATACCGACCGCTACTAGAGCCTCGACTAAACTAAATCCTTTGTGACTACTGAACAGAGCGTACATAACCCGATGGTTTAACTTCGACGCTTATAGTCTGATTTGCGGCATTGACCATTACAACAGTGCCGGCAGAGACAACCGCGCCATTACTTAAAAATATAATTTCATCGTTTGTAAATCCGCCCTTATCTTGCCATGTTATACCACTAGCCAGCGGTCGATCTTTAATCACCGTATCACTGCCATCTCTTTTAATCAATTGATAACTGGCTGGGGAAGAAAACAGTTTTACCAAATAAGTTTTTTGTTCCGTTACTGTGTTTTGTTGTGCAAGGCGCAAATCATCAACCAAAATTTTGGCCTCACTCTTTAAAACAGTTAACTTTTGGCTAGCGCGAAACATTGGGATGCTAACCATAGCCATTAATACTATAAAGCTAACAACTATCAAAATCTCCGCTATGGTAAACCCTTTTTTCATACCTAACTGACTAATTATAACACAAAACCCGCCCCCACTTTAATGAGGGCGGGTTTAGAAATTTCACCTAGTTAATCTCGTAACGCATTATCACTGTCACCTGAACTTCTTGTGAACCAGCTTCAATAGTTGGAGCCGACTCCATCTTACCGTCGCCACCACCACCCATACCATAAGCATAGTAAGGAGTTGGTTGTGGATACTGACTTTCATCAATTGAAAGTAGGTCCCCTAGATGGAAGCCACCAGCTTTAGCAACTGCCTCGGCTTTAACTTGGGCCTTCTTAATTGCTTGCTCACGGGCCTGATCCTGTAGAGACGATGGATCATCTATTACAAACCTCAAGTCAGAAACGCTGTTGGCACCGTTATCAACCACGCCAGCCAGCAACTGGCCAACCTTGCTAAAGTCGCGGATCTTTACCATCACACTCTGGTTAATAGTGTAACCGGTAATGTTTGGCGCCGGACAAACGCCAGTGCGGCAATCAGAATAACTGTAACGCGGATAAACATTATAATTCTGAGTAGTAATGTCTTTAGCATCAATACCCTGATCTTTCAAAAAGCTAATTGCTTTATTAATTTTGTCAGTGTTTTGCTTTTGCAAATCACCTAGATTTTTTCCACCTTCAGTTATTACGCTGAATGAGAATTGTGCCACATCAGGCACGGCTACTACCTTACTATCAGCCGTTACCGAGAAACTGCGGTACGCTGATGGATTGGCGTTTTTGGAATATGAACTAACATAGCTTATGGAACTGTAACCAACAGCCAACAAAGCCAATATCAGGACTACTCCCAAATAGTTCTTTATTTTTTCAGTCATAAAGATATTGTTTAATATTTAGTGTGTTAATTATATATAAAACAACACCTTTAATCAAACTCGGATTATTTAATTTAATTTACTCAAATAATACTGGCCAAGAACTCTCTCCGGCTTACCCTGACCACCATGTTGGCTATTAAAAGCGCTGGTGGCATCTTTGCCACAAATCATCAAGATATACTGAGGGCCACCAGGATGTTGATAAATCCACGATGTTAAGTCATAGACGTTGCCATCGATTACAGTCCAACATTTTTGGGCACTATTGGCCTCAGCCACTTGCTGTATTGTGTAGCCAGATTTTTTTTCTTCCGACACCGCCGATGGCTGTGGATTCATGTCTGTAGATTTCAAATTGTCATTATTATTAGTGGTGCCATCTGTTGCTAAATTTTCTTGGCTATTAATTTTATTAACCTGAGTATTACTAACAGGGCTATTTGCAGTATTTTGATTGCTGCAAGCGGCTCCTAATAAACCAAGTGATAAAGTTATAAGCGTAGAAACAAAAACTTTCTTCATATCTAATTTAAAATTATAAATTTTCTCCTTCCTATCTATAGACCTCAGCGTGATAAACGCTGAGGTCATAACGAGAAAAGATACCCCTAACTAAATGTATTGTTAAAACCGATACCCGCCACGCATTCCGTGCATGCCACGACCCATTCGCCCACTCGGTTTTGCTTGTTGCATTACCTGTAAACGCTGATCGGCTTGGGCTTGAGTAATAACACCTTGGTCAACTAATATTTTAAGATGATCTTTCATAGTCTGTAAACGCGCTGCCTCAAGTTTAGTTCGCAAAGCCTCTTCGCTTATACCTTTTTCAGTAGCTAGCTCTCTTAAATCCTTACCCTGTGCCCAGGCGGATTTAACCTCGTTGATATCAACACCCAACAAATCAGCTTCTTCCTGAAAGCGCTCGGCTTGCTGATCAGCCACTTCTTGAGGGGTCGCATTATCAAAACCTCTCCACAAACCATTAGCTGACGCTGTTCCAGCGATAGCCAGAGCCAAAACCGGAGCCATAGCGTAAATAAGATATTTTTTCTTCATATTTTTTACATTAATAGTTAATATTCAAGTTGATCGATAGGCAATCAACCTACGCCCCTCGTGGGCATCACTATATACTACAATCTAAAATAGATATTTATTTCATTTATATAGGGGCCGAAACAAGGGTTGAAATAAAGCTTGATCCTATCTATTCGGCCCTTAAGCCTTTCAACCCTCTATTTATTAATACAAAAAAACCACTGACTTATTTCAGCACTTTCTAAATAATTAGCGTGGAATATAAAAT
>CAYGFD010000022.1:0-9005 GCA_964349095.1 uncultured Gammaproteobacteria bacterium | reverse complement strand
GTTGGCGCCTCCCACACTACGTCCGCAAATGACAAACCTGATTGTGGTCTGACAGAAGATAAATTTTCAATCATTACCGCCATCGGTCTACGACTTAAAACTTCACTAGTAACTCGCTCGCCAGTTAATGGAGAAAAAATTATTTCCGACTGTTCTGCCGCTGAGCTATGGGTTACCCTAGTACCTCTACCACTATTAATGTCATCAACAACATAGGCGGTGCTGACGAGTAAAGCTATTACTAGTAATCCAGAAACCCAAATCGAATACTCCCAAAATGTAATATGGGATGGCCGAGTTTTTTTTATTACCATAGGCTGTGGCGACGCTTTATAAACATGCTCACTCCACGACGGACTAGTCGAGGCCTTGGCCACGGGCATTAAAACTGATGGTAATTTTTTTGAAACTGTTTTTTTAGTATTTTTTTTTGTACTGGCTGATGTTTTTTTAGGTAACAAGACATCAGACTTTTTTATTTTAGTAGGCATATTCCTCCTTTTTAAAAATAACGCGTGGCTTAATTGTATCAAGTATTAGTATTTTTTTAAATACCATGCCCGCCCATCGCTGTCGCTCAAGGCGCTAGCAGGCAGGCCTCATAAAATAGAAACGATGATTGCCGCCACGGCCAGTAAACTAGCAACTAAGGTATTGCCTGCTGGCATCTCTTTAAAGATTAAGTAATTTAAGGCCGGTTCGATGATTAATATGGACGACCAGGAGATAATTGTTATCACCCATATCTTTTCAAAATATTTATAACCATAAATATAACCCCACAATATCAGTAAGGAAAATACGGCGGCCCAGGGCACAACCAATATCAGAGTTTTAATAACGCGTGCTGAGTCAACGCTTGCTCGAAATTTGTGAGCTAAGTAAATTTCAAAAAAAATGAACATCAGCTCACCAATAAAGATCGCCAATAGAATTAAGATTTTCATAAAGTTTTTATTTTATTCATCTGCCCCCGAGAGGAATCGCCACTCGCTCCGACTCGTGTCCGGGGCGCTACGCGCCAAAAGCTCCGCGCACTCGCTTTTTCTCGCGCCCTTCGATTCCTATGATTTAAATTATTCATCTGCCCCCGAGAGGAATCGAACCTCTATACCCGGCTTAGAAGTCCGGCGTTCTATCCATTGAACTACAGGGGCAAGTGGATAAATAAATACTAGTTTAAGACTATACTGCTTTTTTTAAATATTATCAACTCTTGCGACGACGCGAATGAAAAGCTTGATAAACTTCTTTTAACTGTTTGTCAGTCACGTGAGTATAAACTTGAGTCGTAGTAATACTGGCATGCCCCAACAGAGTCTGAACAGCACGTAGATCAGCGCCTGATGAAAGAAGGTCGGTAGCAAAGGAGTGACGCAGTGTATGGGGCGTAACTTTTTTAGTTATCCCTGCCACCTTACGATAATGTTCAATTAATCTTTGCACACTACGACTAGTCAAGGGGTGAGAGGCTTCGTCCTGTCTCTTTTCTCGGCCTTTGGCAGCTCGGTCATGGCCAATAAGTAAAGCCGGATCAACATCTCTTCTTTTATCTAAATATTTTTTTAAATTGTCCCGCGCATCGGCAGATAAAAATACTAGACGCACTTTATTACCTTTGCCACGCACTGACAGTTCATCTTTATTTAAATTCACCTGTTGTCTTTTAAGGCCAACTAGTTCTGAAACGCGCATTCCAGTAGAAAATAATAATTCTAAAATTGCCTTATCTCTCAGCTTAACAATTTCTGCCTCATTAGTTGTTAGTGGCGCATGCAATAACCTATCCAAATCATCGCCTTCCAAAAACTCTACCTGCCGCTCTCCTTGTTTTGCCAACTCAATTTTTTCGGGAGCAAGCGCCTCCACGTCACGTTTGCGCAAATACTTTAAAAAAGATCTTAAAGCTATTAAATGGTAATTTTGCGTTGTGGAAGACAGCTCTTTCCCAGATTTAACAAGTAATCTATTTAACCACAGCCGAAACTGACGCACGGCGTCCTGGGTAATGTCAGACGATTTAAGGGTTCTGCCTACTTTCTCACTTAACCAAGAAAAAAATCTGCCTAAATAAAAATGATAGTTACGTACAGTCAATTTACTGCGCCCGCGCTCTATTTCTAAATATTCCAAAAACTCTTTTATATAATCATTGATGCCGGCCATGAACCTATTTTACGACACTTCAAGAATTCTGCCAATTTTAATTGCGGAGGTTTGAAAAATAACATTCAATAAGCTATAACTACTCTACTATATTAAGGAATTCTGGTATTTTATGTTATCAAAAATAGAACAGAAAATTTTAGAAGAAAAGCCGGGGTTAGGTAAGCTTATTAAAGAACATGGCCAATCTACTATTTTGGAATATGTAAAAAAAAGAAGCCATAATACTTTTATAAATGATGAAAGAAAACAGGAATTAATAAATACCATCACTAGTGAAGTAAATAAAATACTACCGCAAGAAATTGCGGATAAAATAAAAGACCAACTGGAAAAAAATTACTACGTCAATACAACAGACCACATGGGTCCGCTAGCTCACCCGTTTTTTGTTGGCGGTAATTTAGCAGATGCGGTCGCAAATAAAGCTGGTGTGGAGTCGGCAGTTATTACTCTGGCGTGTTCTGGTGTATCTTTGAACAATTCCTCTCAACCGCGCGCCCTACTTTTTCACGACCAAGAACTAAATGAAACCAGATTGAGGTTTTTTTCGCTTAAGCAACGCCACGCTACTGTTTATGCAACACCAGCATATGACCAAAATACAAAAAATAAACTGTCTCATGAAATTTCAAGAATTAATTTATCAGCCGAACGGCTAGCTATTTTACAAAAAAGTTTCGTCGAATCTTTTGGTGCGGACCGTGTATTAAATTTATCTACTTACTCGGAACAGATTACACTTGCAAACTATTTATTATGGAAAGACATTCCTGGTCAACGACAAACGAATTTATTTTATCTGGATTTAGAAAAAATTGTAACCCGTTTGATTATTGATTTTCACCTCCATCAGCTCACACCAATTAGTTCAATTATTTTGGATCACCAAGCGCATGAACTTTTTACCAAACACTTCAATAATATACCGGGAGCGTTTTCCGTCGCCAAACATAAAGGCACTTTTTTATTTTGGGGTCTAAATGAAAGAGGAGAACATATCGAGCTTCGTTTAAGTGATGGTTTCTTTTCATCCTCGGATGGTAAGGTCAAAATTAAAATTGATGCCGATTCGATTGCCTTGGCACTTACGGAGAAAAAATTAATGCCCAGCTTAGCTTTGTGTCTAATAATATTAAATAACTACTATGGCCTTACCTGTGGCGGTGGTTTTAGTCAGGTTGATTACTTACCACAAATTAATAAAGCTTATCAGGCCGTGATAAACCACTTAAACCTTGGTGAAATAACAGGGAAATCTATACTTGCCGACGTTTTGGGAGGCGATTTTGCCTATCTGGCAATATCTAACGGAAGAAAAAAACAGCTCGCTACTGCACTTGATTTAATATTATATAATAAGGAAGATGTAGAAATAAAAATTAATGAATTAGTCGCAACTATTAAAATCGAAGAAGCGATTAAATCATTGTTTCCATATTTTTATCATGTATTAACAGGTCAGTCAGGCGAATTTAATATTGAACCTTCATTACCACCGACTCTTTATGTCTAACAAATGCTTGGCTTGTGGCAACAACCCAATATCACACTGGTCTGAAAGACTAAATGCCTCGATTGAATTAATTTTAATTCCAATTGGGCTGGCACTTAATCGACTTAAATTACAGTCGGCTTTAAACGGTTTGGCTGAATTAATTATTAGATTGATAACCAATCTACTGATATTTTTTAATGTAGCTAGGTATACGGACGACCCCGACCTGACTATCTCTCCGCGCGCCCAAGTGTTGAAAGAAGAGGCGAAAAAAAGAAATATAAAAATGGAGGTGCTGGTAGTAGGCAAACAAGTTACTGATAATTTTCGTGCTCGTCTAAAAAACCGAACTATTTATTTTATGAGTCTACCAAGACCATACGAAACTCCGGCTTTGGTTTGGATTGACGATAAAGCACGATTAAAAAAATTGTTTCAAAAATATGAAATCCCCGCGCCGGCAGGTCTTAGTAGTAATAAGTATGAGGACATACTAAAATGTTTTGAAAATTTACATAAACCAGTAATTGTAAAACCTCGCTTGGGTTCACGCGGCCGCCACACGACTTTATTTGTAAATACTGCCCAGGATTTGGCTGAGGCTTTTAAACTAGCGCGCCAATTATGCCCTGAAGTAATTATTGAAGAACAATTGTTTGGAGCAGTTTACCGAGGAACGGTCATTAATGGAAAGCTGGTTGGCGTCCTTAAAGGTGAACAGCCACAAATAACTGGCGACAGCAAAAAAAATATTTACAATCTGATAAACGAAATGAACAGCTCGCGACCAAGGGGTGTTAATGAGTTTATTATTAGCGAAAACACGCGGGAGTTTTTAAAAAGACAAAATGTAACACTGGAAACTATTTTACCTATGAACCAAAAAGTACTGCTTTCAGAAAAAATCGGTGTTTCTTATGGGGGTAGAAGCGAGGAGGTTACCGCCATCACCCACCCCAAAATATTGGAGATATTGGAAAAAGCCGCCCGACTCATAAACGACCCCATACTGGGTTTTGATTTTATTATTCCTAGCGTCTCAATCTCACCCGATGAACAAAAATGGGGCATTATAGAATGCAACACGGTCCCTTTTATAAATCTACACCACCACCCGCTTATCGGCACCCCTAATAATGTCGCCCGCCATATCTGGGACTTATTTACCTAAAAATACCTAAAACACCTTAAATACTTGCAAAAAATAAGGGAAAGTGCTAATATTGCTACGTAATTTAATAGTTAACATCGTCTATCTCGGTTAAAGAACTATCCCCTTTAACTTGGTTGAACGAAAAAAGAAAGGATTGGTTTATGCTCGATAAGCAAACCAAGGATAAAATAATCAAGAAATTTAAGACGCACGAACAGGACACGGGCTCTCCCGAGGTTCAGATTGCTATTTTAACAGAAGAAATCGAAAGACTTACAGAACACTTGAAGTCCCACAAAAAAGATTTCTCTTCCCGCCGCGGACTACTTAAAAAAATAAGCCAGCGTCGTCGTTTGTTAAAATACTTAAAACGAGAAAACGAAAAAACATTTGAACAGCTGGTAAAGAAACTTAAACTCAATATCAAAATATCAGACGTTGCTCAAGAGTTGCCGGAACCAGTCGAAGAGGAAATGCACGAAAAGGATATTGTATAATTTATGTTAAAACACAAAGATCAACGCGTCGGAGTTTTCATCGATGTACAGAACATGTACTACTCCGGGCGTAATCTTTATAACGCCAAGGTAAATTTTGGCGCTATTTTGGAACAAGCCACCAGTGACCGAAAACTTATTCGGGCCATTGCCTACGTAATTAAAGCCGAAGCACCAGAAGAAGCAAAATTTTTTGAAGCACTTTCTAATCAGGGTTTTGAACTGAAAATGAAAGATTTGCAAATCTTCTGGGGTGGGGTTAAAAAAGGTGATTGGGATGTCGGTTTGTCCATCGATGCTATTTCGCTGTCAGCGAAACTGGATGTGGTTGTTTTAGTAACCGGTGATGGTGACTACGTACCGCTGGTTGAGTATCTAAAATTTTTAGGGCAACGCGTTGAGGTGGTGGCATTTGAGCAAACTACCTCGGGTAAATTGATCGAAGCAGCTGATGAATTTTTTAACTTGTCAGCCTATCCTAAGAAATTCTTAATGACAAAATTTAAATAATAATTAAGGTTGGTAACAGCAAGTCGAGTGTTGTTTGAAGAGAATTTAACTTTCGCGAGTTAAGCTCTTCTCAAATAACACACCGCTTATAGACTGTTGCCGCCAAGGAAAGAAAATAATATGAGCGATGTAAAAAAGTTCACTACCGAAGTGGCTGGTAGGACACTCACTGTTGAAGTGGGGAAACTTGCCCAACAAGCCCATGGTAGTTGTACAGTGCAGTATGGGGAAACAGTCGTGCTAGCAACCGTAGTACAATCCGCCTCACAACGTGAAGGGATAGATTTTTTCCCTTTGTTAGTTGATTATGAGGAGCGTCTTTACGCGGCTGGAAAAATAAAAGGTTCTCGTTTTATTAAGCGCGAGGGCAGACCAAGCGACGAAGCGGTGCTGACTGGGCGTATGATTGATCGATCAATTAGGCCTTTGTTTAAAGGTACCGAACGTAAAGATGTCCAAGTAATGATTACGGTTCTGTCTGTAGATCAAGAAAACGATCCGGATATCCAGGCCTTAATTGCAGCATCAATGGCTTTAAATATTTCACCCATTGCTTGGGGTGGCCCAATAGCCGCAGTGCGTGTCGGCCGAGTTGAGGGTAAGTGGATTATCAACCCAAACTATGAAGAGCGTGCTAAAAGCGATATGGACGTAGTCGTCGCCGGCACAGCTGAGGAGGTTGTCATGATTGAAGGACAAGGCAATGAAATACCAGAAGCTGAAATAACTGAGGCAATTAATTTTGCCCATGATCACTTGAAAGAAATAATCCCATTTATCCATGATGTAACTAAGCAGGTCGGCAAACCCAAAAAATCCGAATCAGCACTGAGTCCAGAGGATCAAGAAAAAATGGATGCAGTAAAAAATAAGGTCACTTCCTGGTTAAATGAGCATGCCAAAAACATTTTCCCGCAAAGCAGCCGCCAAAAATACCACGACGTAGTAGACGAACTCAAAAAGAATTTGGAAGCGATGCTAAAGGAAGATAATGATGTATCTAAAGAAGCGCGCAGCCAAGGAATGAAAATGTTTGAGGACCTGTTAGACATGCAGTCGCGTCTATTGGTACTTGATAAAAAAATCCGAGTTGACGGCAGAAAACTAGATGAGCTCAGACCACTGTCGGCTGGTGTTGCTATATTACCTCGCACTCATGGCTCAGGATTATTTTTACGCGGCGAAACTCAAGTGTTGTCAGTTGTAACTCTAGCCTCACCTTCAGCAGAACAAATCTTAGATGGTATGGAAGCCGAAACGAAAAAACGTTATATGCATCACTATAACTTTCCCGGCTTCAGTGTTGGGGAGGTATCACCGGTTAGATCACCAGGCAGACGAGAAATTGGCCACGGAGCCCTGGCGGAAAAAGCTTTAGTTCCGGTACTACCTAATAAAGAATCTTTCCCTTACACAATTAGAGTTGTTTCAGAAGTTCTGTCTTCTAATGGATCTTCATCGCAGGCTTCGATCTGCGGATCAAGTTTGTCGTTAATGGATGCTGGTGTACCAATAAAAAGCGCGGTCGCCGGAATTGCCATGGGACTCATTACTGATCCAGAGGATAAAAAGAATTATGCGGTCATTACCGACATTCAAGGTATTGAAGATCACTCCGGTGATATGGATTTCAAAATCGCTGGTACTACCACTGGCATCACGGCTATCCAATTGGATATTAAACTTGGTGGAGTATCAAAACAAATCTTAAGTGAGGCCGTTATTAAAGCTAAAGAAGCAAGAACACAAATCCTTAAAGTAATGTCACAAGCTATTGAGGCTCCACGTAGCGAACTATCTCCCCATGCACCTCGTATTACTTCATTTAAGATATCTCCAGACAAGATTCGCGATGTGATCGGTCCTGGCGGTAAAATGATCAACCAAATCATTGATGCTACAGGAGTTGAGATTGATATTGAGGACGATGGATTGGTTATGATTACGGCCGTAAACCAAGAAGGCGCCCAAAAGGCTATTGATTGGATTAAAAACCTTACCCGAGAAGTTGTCGTTGGAGAGATATTTACAGGAAAAGTAACAAGATTAATGAACTTTGGTGCTTTTGTAGAAGTATTACCTAAACAAGAGGGTTTAGTCCATATATCTGAATTAGACTGGAATAGAACAGAAAACGTCGAGGATGTGGTTAAGATTGGCGATGAAGTAACTGTTAAGGTCATTGAAATTGACGACCAAGGAAGGATTAACTTATCCATAAAGCAAACCAAACCTAGGCCGGACAACATTCCAGATGCACCTGAGCGTCCGCGACGACCGTTTAATAGCAATAATAAACGACCCAGATTTCAGAGATAATAGCTAAAAGGGGAAACTTATCCCCTAAACTGTGGACAATTTGTTAAGAACCAAAACACTGAACATATTACTTGTTCAGTGTTTTTTGGTTGGAAATAGCTAATTTTAGCTAAATGTTTGGTATTGACTCATATAAAAATTTATGGTATATTGTAAATACATAAATTGTGGATATTTAAAAACTAAAGACTTCATAAGTAAGGAAAGGGCCTGTTTCAGCTAATATTAGAGAGGCAGTCCCTTTCTTTACTGCTCTGACACTCATTTGGTTTAGACCTCATGCTAAACCGTATAAAAAATGAAACAAAAATAAAAAGGCAGTTCGTATTTCATTATGCGTACTGACCACAAGAGTGGTAGAGATATTGCGTGATACATCGCGTGAGGATTACGCCCCTAAGGCACTTGAGGATACATTCTTTCCCAGATCTCCAACGGAGGTCTAAGAAAGTAGCGCAAGTGTCGCACCAGGGGGCGATAAGCTCAATTATTCATTTTATAATAGGGGGCTTCATCGCCCCCTATTTTTGTTGAAAAAAAATTGACTATCCTTTACCCTATGATATAATCCAATCGTTCAAGGAAACGCCTTATTTTGTATTAATTATATGGACAAAGCAACTATTGAAAAAATGAAATTATTCCTCGAGGATCAGAAAATTAAACTCGAAGAGGAGTTAAAAACTTTTGCGGCCTCAAACCCAAAAGCTAGTGGTGATTTTAATTCCACCTTCCCCCAGTACGGAGACAAAGAGGATGAAAATGCTGCTGAGGTAGCAACATTTACAGACAATCTTTCCGTGGAAAAAACCTTGGAGGGTAATTTACGCGATGTTAAGAGGGCGCTAGAACGAATTGCTAA
>CAYGFD010000021.1:0-10440 GCA_964349095.1 uncultured Gammaproteobacteria bacterium | reverse complement strand
ATGGTGCGCGTACCTGGACTCGAACCAGGGACCTTTACAATGTCAATGTAACGCTCTAACCAACTGAGCTATACGCGCAAATTGTAATTATTTGGTAACTCTTAATCTGGTGGGCATGGATGGACTCGAACCATCGACCTGGCGCTTATAAGACGCCTGCTCTAACCAGCTGAGCTACATGCCCGTAAATCGGTATTCATTATACTATACATTTTATCAATGTCACGACTTAAGACAAATTTTGGGGGAGTACTTGCTTTAAGTGTTCGATGACTAATTTTTCTGTTTCTAGTAAAGTGCGATCATGTAAAATTGATTTAGCTAGTGAACGATCGCCGGTCGGATTAAAGGGTTTTAATAAATCAAGCGCGTTTCTTCCTAACCCCGCATAAATCAAAACCGAAGTGGTATTTGGTTTCTGTTCATATATTAGAGTTATCACCCCAGCTTCTGGTGAAGTGGTAACCAACTCGTCTATAACACCTGGCAACACATCCTCACTTGCCCCTGATTTTATAAAATCATCTGGTTGCAATAATAACCACACCAATTTTCTAGAAGAATCACTTTTAAGTCGAGCCAGTGCCCGGCCCCAGAGTTTCAGCATGGAAATAGTTTTAGTTCGGTAAAGTTGTGTAACCACCTCTTCTCGTCTGGCGCCTAAACTTATAAGTTGTGAGGCGAGGGCGAGGGTGTTGGGTGTGACCGAAGTGGTTTTAAAACTTTTGGTAGCCGAGGTGAGTCCAGTAAATAAAGTGGTGGCGATATTTGCATCTATATCTTGTGGGTGAATATTATTCATCATTTTGTATACCAACTCAGCAGTTGAAGAGGTGTTGAAGTCCACGAAATTTATCTGACCAAAATGTTCGTTGGCCGTGCTGTGGTCAATATTTATAATAGTAGTTTGATAAAAAAATTCAGTGTTGTTATGGTAGATGTTTCCTAAAGATTCCAAATCTGGCGAATCAACCACGATAATAAGATCGTAAAGAAAGTTTGAAGATTTTGTGTTTAGATCTGTAGCGCTAAAAGTTCCGGTTTTGGGTGTTAGAAAAATCTGTAAACGATTGTTCTCGATCGTGTAACTTAAGTCTGATAGATCCTTTCCAGCTAGGTCGAGTGATAGGACAAATTTCCGTAAACTGGTCATGGAATTTTTTATATTATTGATTCCGGGAAGAAATTTTAAATTGGTCGGTACTTGCCAACTATCAACTACAATGTCGACTAACTTACCTTGTTTTTCTAAAAAACTCGCCAATGCTAAAGCAGACCCGACGGCATCGCCACCGCGGGCAGGTGAAAAAGTAATCAAAAGCTTCTTCGCTTTATTGATTAACTCGATTAATTGTTGTTCCTGGGTCAATGCCATAAATCCGTGTACTTTACCCCAAAAAATGACCTATGTCAAGCCTTTGAGGATAAGCGATTTAATATAATAAATATTGACTTTAATGTCAATAATCACTACAATTAAACGAGTCAATTGAGCTAGAGGCCTTTAAATAAAGGATATGCTTAAATTGGCTTACTATCGATTATGAATATAACTGAACTAGCCAGACGTTTGAAGGTACCTACCCAACAGCTTAAAGAGGAATTGCCCAAGCTGGGTTTTGACATTGGTCAGAGGGCAATAAAAATTGATGATAAAGTAGCGCAGAAGGTAATAAAGGTTTGGTCAGAAAAAAAACAGTCGGTGGCTAGCAATAAATATGTAGTAGTGGAAAAAAAATTAGGTGACGTAGCCCCAGTTAAATCAAAAGAAGTTGTAATACCAAGTTTGATTACCATCAGGCAGTTTGCCGATTTATTAAAAATGCCTGTAACTTCAGTTATTGGTGAACTTTTTAAAAATGGTGTGATGGCCTCCATGAACGAAAGTATTGATTATGAAACCGCTTCCATCATTGCGCAAGATCTAGGTTTTTCTACTAAGCCTGAGGAACAAAAAGAAGTGGAAGCAAAACTTGAGGCCGAGCAAGCCGAAGATCTTAGTCAGCTATTAGATGATAAAGACAGTAAAGATGTAGTGGCTCGTCCGCCGGTAGTGGTGGTTATGGGGCACGTTGACCATGGTAAAACTAAATTACTCGATGCTATTAGGGAAACAAATGTAATTGATCAGGAAAGCGGTGGTATTACTCAACACATCGGAGCCTATCAAGCTATAGCTAGAGATAAACTAATAACTTTCTTGGATACCCCTGGTCATGAGGCATTTGCTTCTATGCGTTCGCGCGGTGGACGACTAGCCGATGTCGCCATTATTGTTGTGGCGGCAGATGACGGTATCAAGCCACAAACTTTGGAGGCAATTGAAATTGCGCAAAGGGAAAAATTACCATTTTTAGTAGCGATAAATAAAGTAGATAAACCAGAAGCTGATATAGAAAGAGTAAAAAAGAGTTTAGCCGAACTTAATTTATTACCCGAAGATTGGGGCGGAAAAACTATTTGTGTACCAATTTCTGCAAAACAAAGAACCGGCCTAAATGAATTACTGGAAATGGTTTTACTACTTGCGGACATGGAAAAAGTTTCAGCCAACCCTCAGCGAGCGGCCGTGGGAACTATTATTGAGGCCCACGTTGATAAGGGTGAGGGGCCTGTGGCTACTGCCTTAGTTCAGACAGGAACTTTACGAGTAGGAGACTTTCTAATTGCGGGCAAAGCAGCTGGGAAAGTTAAAGCCATGAAGAGTTTTACTGGTCGTGATATTAAAGAAGCTGCGCCATCTACGCCTGTCAAAATTTTAGGTTTAAAAGCCTCGCCGGTAGTGGGTGATATTTTTAAGGTTGTTGATGAAAAGGAGGCCAAACAAACACTCAAGAAAATAACAGCCTACCAAAAAACTTCTCACTCTAGCGCATTTACCGAAACTTCGACTGTTTCAGAAACTGCCTCCGTTTCCCTGCCTGTGGTATTGAAAACAGACGTTTTAGGTTCTCGGGAAGCCATCATCGATTCTTTGAAAAAGCTAGGTACTTCTGACTTTAAAATAGATATTGTAAAAAGCGGCTTAGGTAATATTAATGAGCAGGATATAATTCATGCGGAAGCGGTAAAGGCTTTAGTACTTGGTTTTCATGTACAGGTTTTACCACAGGCTAAAATTTTGGCTCGCGATAAAAATGTTTTTGTGCAAACTTATACTGTTATTTACGATTTAATCGACGAGGTCAAAAAACAGGTTGGTACTATTTTGAAACCAGAATTAATTAGAACTCAGGTCGGCCAAGCAAAAGTACTGGCTATATTTAAAGCTGGTAAAAAAGAGACAATTATTGGCGCTAGAATTAACCAAGGCACAGTTAAAGCGGGTGTTAAGATAAGGGTTATGCAGGGTGAAGAGGTTAAAGCCGAAGCTGAATTATTGGAAGTTAGATTGGGTAAAGAAGTTGTTGGAGAGGTTGCTATGGGCGGTGAGTGCGGATTAAAATTAAAAGGTGAGATAGCGGTTCAGATCGGTGATACTTTAGATATTTATAAAGAGGAAATCCATGCTCGTCACGTTGCCTAGTGAGCATAAAAAAAATAATAGACTAGAAAAAATTGACAGCCTGCTTCAGCACGAGTTTAGTTTTTTATTTACAAAGTTATTAGAACCACCCAAAGACGCGCTTATATCTTTTGGTACTGTTAAGGTAACCAAAGATTTAGATATAGCGAATGTGCCCGTAAGTATTTTACCTTTTGATAAAAGACACGAAGTTTTTAAGTGGCTGCAAGCGAGGCGGGGTGAGATACAGTATGAACTTAATAAGCGCCTAAAAACTTTTCGTGTGCCTAAGATATTTTTTATTTTAGATGAGACCGAGGAGAGGGCTGACAGAATAGGCCAAATCCTTGACAGTTCTAAGTAATATCAGTAATATAACGGGTTATTATGATAACCCGTTTTGATTTAGAAAAATTACAGAGAAACATTAGGCAGGCAAAGAAGATACTGATAGCTAGTCACAAGAATTGTGGTGATGCCACCGGTTCGGTAATATCAACAATGCTGGCGTTAAGGTATTTAGGTAAGCAAGCCGACATGTATTTACCGAGCTTTGTGCCAGATAGTTTTAAATTTCTTCCACACTCTGAAAAAATTATCATTGGTAAAGAAAAAATAGATCTTAACAATTATGATTTATTTTTTTGCGTTGATGCTTCTGATGTTTACATGACTGAGCTACAGGATCAGTGGGTAAACAGAAAACCTACTTTAATCACTATCAACCTTGATCACCATTTAACAAACCCTTTCTACGGCGATGTTAACATTATAGATAAAGAAGCTTCAGCGACTTCGGTAATGCTTTATGAGTGGTTTAGGAAAACAGAAATTCCCATTACTCGGGAAATGGCCAATTGCATGCTAACTGGTATTTTTACTGATACTGGCACTTTTTCTAATCCAGCTACTAGTTCATTATCACTGCAGGCCTCGTCTGATATGTTAGTGCGGGGAGCTAATCCAACTAAGATACTTGATAAAATGGTAAATAATAAAAGTGTAAGTGATTTAAAATTATGGGGTCGGGCTTTGGAGCGTCTAAATGTAGATGAAGATATTGGTATTGTGTCTACTGTCATTACGTTAGCTGATTTAAAAGACCTTGAAGTTGGTAGAGATGCGATCGAGGGCATAGCTAATTTTCTAAACGAAATCGCTGGTTATAAAGCGGTGTTGGTTTTAAAAGAGCAAGAGGACGGAACCGTTAAAGGTAGTTTAAGAACAACTCGTGAAGATGTAGACGTGGCCGAGCTCGCAAAACAATTTGGTGGTGGGGGGCATAAAAAAGCCGCCGGGTTTAGTATTGCGGGTAGGTTGGTTGAGACAGAAAAAGGCTGGGAGATTGTAAGCTAAGACCGCTTGATTTCTCTCTAATTTAGATATAAAATTACCTTACTTAATAAATCAATTTATGGAAAAGAACATGAATTTAATACCAATGGTTGTCGAAAAGTCGCAGATGGGTGAACGAGCTTATGATATCTACTCTCGTCTCTTAAAAGAGAGAATAATTTTTTTAGGCGACCCTATTGATGATAATTTGGCGAATAACGTAATCGCCCAATTGCTATTTTTGGACAGCCAAGATCCTAAAAAAGATATTAAACTTTATATTAATTCACCAGGCGGAGTTGTGACGGCGGGACTCGCTATTTATGACACCATGCAGTATTTAAAGAGTGATGTAGCTACCATTTGTGTTGGAATTGCTGCGTCGATGGCGGCCGTGTTGTTATCTGCTGGCGCCAAGGGTAAGCGTATTATATTACCCAACGCCGAAGTAATGCTTCACCAAGTAATGGGAGGGGCTGAGGGGCAAGCAACTGATATAAAGATACGCGCGCAACATATATTAAAAGTCCACGAGCGTCTAAATAGAATATTGAGTCATCATACAGGTCAATCATTAGCAAAGATAGAGAAAGATACTGACCGCGATTTCTTTATGAATGCTGAAGAAGCCAAGGCTTACGGCGTGGTGGATAAGATAATAAAGTCAGTTAAGTAAAATATCATTTAATACCCCGCCGTTAGCGGGGTATTTTTTATTGAAAAACTTACTTAAATCCCTTGATTTTAGGGGGTTGATTTAAGTCCTATTTTGTGATAAAATACATTCTGTAATCATTTAAAATTTAGTTCAGGAAGCAAATTTGTTTAGCGAGTGATTTCCTAACTTTACTCAATTATCTTGTAAATTAATGACTGGGATAAATAAAATTAGAGACTATTTAATAACACTACTTCGATAAGTTAGTGGTTTTGTCATCTTTAATTTTGTAGTAAGGTAGAGGTTAACTGTTTGCTTCCTTTCTAAGCGTAGAAAGGTATTTTAATTATGCAAGAATATTTTGCAATGTGGGTGACTGTCGGTTTGGCAGTAGGTGTTGCAGGTGGCTGGGTTTTAAGAAAACTCCTGGCTTCCAAGGTTCATGGTACGCTGGAAGCTAAGGCGGATGCCATGTTTCAGGCGGCTCAAAATAAAGAAAAAGAGCTGCTACTACAAGCCAAGGACAAAGCCATAAAAATAATTGAGGAAGCAAAAAAAGAAGAAGATAGTCGTCGACATGAAATTAGCGCCCTACAAAAAAGGTTAGAACAAAGGGAAGAAGTATTTGACCAGAAATTGTTGGATTTGGAAGGTCAAAAACAAAAAGCGGTAGAGGAACAGCAGAAATTTGATAAGGCGCGACAAGAAATTTTACAAATCCGAGAGGAGCAGGTTGCCAAACTAGAGAAGATCTCTGGCTTTACTAAGGAAGAGGCAGAAAAGGTTTTGTTTGATAATGTTGAGAACAAAATTAAGAACGAATTGGACGCGAGAATAAGAAAGTTGGAATATACATCTACCGAAGAGGTAGAGCGTAAGGCTAAAACTATAATAGCCACCGCCATGGAAAGAATCGCTTCATCTCAATCAGTAGAAACTACAACTACCGTGGTTACTCTACCCAGCGATGATATGAAGGGAAGAATTATTGGTAAAGAGGGTCGTAACATAAAGACCATCGAGCAACTAACTGGTGTTGAGGTAATAGTTGATGAAACTCCTGGAACTATTATTGTTTCTGGCTTTAATCCGATTCGTCGACACGTGGCCAAGAAAGCTTTAGACCATTTAATCTCTGATGGACGTATTCATCCAGGCCGCATTGAGGAAGCGATTGATAAAGCTAAAAAAGATATTTCTCAAGATATCAAAAAAGCCGGTGAGGAGGCCGCCTATGAACTTGGTGTGGTAGGGTTGGATCCAAAACTCATTCAATTACTAGGTAGACTAAAGTTTAGAACCAGCTACGGACAAAGTGTATTACAACACTCCAAAGAAGTGGCTTGGTTATCTAAGATGCTTGCTCAAGAATTGGGAGCCAATGTAGTAGTTGCCACTAAGGGAGGATTATTACATGACATCGGCAAGGCGGTTGATCATGAAATTCAGGGTTCTCACCCAGAAATTGGTTATGACATTATGAAAAAGTTTGGGTTACCAGAAGAGGTGTCATACCTATCTATTGCTCACCACGAGGACAGCCCTAAAACTCTCGAGGGTATTATTTGTAAAGTAGCTGACGCTATTTCAGGCGCTCGGCCAGGAGCTAGAAAAGATACCTATGAACAATATTTGCAGAGACTTGAGGAGTTAGAAGCGGTGGCCACCGGTTTTGAAGGTGTGGAAAAATGTTATGCCATCCAAGCCGGTCGCGAAGTTAGGGTATTTGTTAAACCTGAGGAAATAGACGACTATGCCGCTACTAAACTTGCCCGCAATATCGCTGATAAAATTGAACAGGAATTAAAGTATCCAGGTGAAATTAAAGTTAACGTCATTCGTGAGACTAGAATGGTGGAGTACGCCAGATAATATGAAGGTATTATTTTTTGGAGATATCGTTGCCAAGATTGGTAGACGCGCTTTAGTAGAAGTTTTGCCTAAGTGGTTAGAGTTATATAAACCAGACGCAGTGATTGGTAACGTTGAGAACTTGGCACATGGGAATGGTTTTACTCGCTCTACTTTGGAAGAGTTACAACGACTTGGGTTTAATGGCTTTACTTCTGGCGATCACGCGTTTTCTAAACCAGAGGAGACAGAAATGTTTGAGGATAAAAATTTTCCTGTTTGCCGTCCGGCTAATTTTCCAGAATCAGTTCCGGGTAAAGGTTATTTTCGAATAAAAATTGGAGCTCGAGATTTAGTGGTTATAAATTTACTTGGTCGGGTTTTTATGTCTGATCAATATGATGACCCATTTCGAACCATTGACGGTATCTTAGAAAAGTTTAAAAACGATGGTGATGTTGGTGGTGTACTGGTTGATTTTCACGCCGAGGCTACTAGTGAAAAAGTTGCGATGGGTTGGTATTTAGATGGTAGGGTCAGCGCGGTGGTAGGGACTCATACTCACGTTGCTACAGCCGATGCTCAGGTGTTACCCCAGGGCACTGCCTATATTACTGATGTCGGAATGACGGGTAGTCGGGACGGTGTAATTGGTATTGATAAAGATATAATTATAAAAAAGTTTTTAACTCAAATGCCGAGTAAATTTAACCCGGTCGAAGATGGTCGTTGTCGCGTACAGGCAGTGCTTATTGATATGAGTTCCCAAGTAAGGGCAAATGATATAAAATATATTTACGAGGATATAAATATATGAATAAAGCTGAATTAGTAGAGATATTAGTATCAAAGACTCAGGTTACTAAAAAACAAGCCGAGGACATGATTGATGGTTTAACTGATACCGTTATGTCTACACTAAAGGCTGGTGGTGAGGTAACAATTGCTGGTTTTGGAACATTCTCTGCCCGTCGTAGACATGCCAGAATGGGAGTTAATCCTAGAAACCCATCGGAGCGTATACAAATGCCAGAAGTAGTGGTGCCTAAGTTTAAAGCTGGTAAGACACTCAAAGATTATTTAAAGTCGTAAATTAAAAACACTCTGCCGGTAGCAGAGTGTTTTTTTGTTTATTTATAATACCTTTTTGGTGGGCGGCGATGGACTCGAACCATCGACCTCTTCATTATCAGTGAAGTGCTCTAACCAGCTGAGCTAGCCGCCCCCCAAAAGGGTATTATTTTTATCTAGGACTCGCCACCATATGGGTGGCCGGGGCTCGTTTGCCTGCGGGCATAACCTCGCCTGTTTCACTGGCTCGGAATAAAGCAGTTTATTCCTCGTTTACAGTTCAACCCATCGACCTCTTCATTATCAGTGAAGTGCTCTAACCAACTGAGCTACATGCCCTAAATAACGATAATTTTTATTAAAAAAGCCTTACTCGAGGCCTTGCCATATTATCAAATTATTAATCTATAATCAAGCCTAACCTTTACTAAGTTCTTTAGCCTCTTCTAGTATTGGGAAAACGACACTTTCCCTTAATCCAGTGCGCTTACTAATTTCTTTTAAATTAGAGGAAGCGATTTCAGATGTTAACAAATAACCGGCCTGGGTGAGTTTAGTAAAAATAGTTTTATTGGCGCGCAAGAGAATTGTTATCGGGTAAAGTTTTTTACTATCAATAAGGTTTTCCAAACTATTTACTTCCGGATACCGCCAACTAATTATTTTTAATCCGGCGCACTTAGCGTATTGAATAGCATCCAAGGTGCACTTGGTATTAGTAATTAGCCATACTTCATGAAATTCTTGTGGGTGGTGAGGGTCGTTTTCCCAAGCTTTTTTTAGATCCAAAAAGCGGGCGTAGGTGTAAAGAGTTGTTTTGACGTCACTACGCATACCAGGTGCGTTATGGTATTTACACTCGATCATTATATGGCGTTTATCTTTTTTAGCCACGACATCAAGTTCGTGATTTACACAAAAACCGCGGGCGTGAATATTGGTTTGCACACTGTAACCATAGGTCTTGAGTAATCGAGCTATATACTGTTCAAAAGCAAACCCGGTGGGCCCAAGGTTCATAATGGCTCTTTTAAGGTTATAGCGCGCGGCTGCAGCAATATTGGTCTTTTGTAGCTCGTTTAGAGCTCTTTTAATAACCTCTTGAGAGGTTGGGGTGGGTGATAGCTTCTTTTCTACTCGATCTATTAATTTATCGGCTAATTCCGGCCTGAGACCAACACGTTTAAGTGTGTAGGCGAGCTTTTCTCGGTTAAATAACTCTTTAACTCCAGATGCCTTTATAATATACATATTTACATTTTAAACCTTTTATTCTGATTGATGAAGTCGATGGTAATGTTATTTTGCCAATGACGCTATTTAATATATAATTTAAACATGACTAGATATTATTTAGCGCTAATTTTTCTACTGTCTATATTTCCTGTATCAGGGGTTTATGCTTTAGATAAAAATAGTAACTATAAGGATTTCACATCTTGGTATGAAGCTAGACATAAGGTAGAAAGCGTTCCGTTTAGGGCCGCCGCGGTTTTAGAGGCCGGCAGTCTAGAGCCGTTATATTTTCATCAAGAAACTACCGTTATACCGACAGCCAGTTTAATTAAACTTTTGACCGCTGGAGCGCTAGTAAAATTACCTGTGGACTGGTGGAGTAAGTTGAGTTATAGTCAGGCGGATAATGAAACTGATTTGAGGCAATATGTTGATGCTGGTGATAAATTTACTTTGCTAAAACTTCAGGCAGGTGATTCCATTACTGCCGAGCATTCACTAGCGGCTATGTTGATAGGCTCCGCTAACAATGCTGCCAATCATTTTGCTTCATGGTTAACCAGTCGGTCGGTTTATTTAGAATCAATGCGCCAGGTGGCTAAGGAGTGGGGAATGAAACACACCACCGTGGATGATCCGAGCGGATTGTCCTTGGGGAATACAACTACCGCCACTGACATGGCTAATGCGATTTGTCATGCTACGGATAATTTTATGATTCAGTACTACGCCTCTAGGCCAAGTTTTACTTTTGTCACTGCGAACGGAGAAAAGAAAACAGTAT
>CAYGFD010000020.1:4044-11130 GCA_964349095.1 uncultured Gammaproteobacteria bacterium | reverse complement strand
CATGAATTCCAGAATTTCTTTCGGGTGATCGAACCGAAATGTGTAGCAAACCGAGCAGTGTTTTTCGTCATCCACCTTTCTCACAAAATGAAGGGCTTGTTTGCGTCTTGTAACATAGACTTCAATATATGGTGACCCAACGCGAAATTCAATGACATCACCCTTTTGAAGTTTCTTGGTAACATTGTTACCGTTCACGACCGTGACTCGTGGCATAGTACTTCCTCTATTGAGTGAATAAAATGTTCGATGTTATTTACGGCAAATTTACAATTCAATTAATATTTTGTCAATAAAAAACCCTGGAATGCTTACGCGTCCCAGGGTTAACAACAAGCTTACGTTGAAGCTTATTGTTTTTTTCTCAGCGAATCCAGCTCAGAATCACTCATATCCTGTAGCCGGCTCCGAAAATCTTTCACATCCCTCGATTGCTGGTTCTGTTGCTGTCGTCCAGCGACTTTCTCCCGCATGTTAATTTGCGCAGGCGAAGTACTCAGTTTGATGTTCTTATTGTCAAACCGAGTCAGCGGTATCACGTCCTCGGGGGAGTCGATATAGGTGAGTGACACCTGATCTCCCTTTTGGGTGATGGCCACTTTGGGCGACAGGTCAGCACCGCAGGTGAAGATGTGGGGAAAACTTTCAATATAGATATAGTAATTCCCCAAACTAGGTTCAAATGCGATGCGACTTACATCATCGTTGATGGTGACTTCCTGATGAGCAAACTCAGGCGTGATCTGCTGGCCGCTGGTACGCAGAAGCCTTTGGTAGTTGGCGTAGGCCTCGAGTTCATTTTTACCCTCGGCCACCAACATGTTCCGTACGTCGCAAATCGCCACGGCTTGAAATGTGTGGTTTTCTCCCAGCACCGGCACAATGTAGGCCATAGTGTTGTAGATGTTATACAACACCGGCGAATCACCGTGCCAGTTCTTGTAGGCGACCTTGTTATTGACCGCCGCCAAGACGCCGTTTTCAGTACTGCCTTGGGCCTGATAGTGGATAGTCTTGCCGGTGCGGCTGTCGATATAAAACAACCCCACCATCGACTGTTCCTGCTCACTGGTTGATGTTACAGACATCACCCAGTATGGTTCATGGTCTGAACCATAGACCAACGACGGGCTTTCCGGCTCAGTCAGGTTTTGCTTGGCGAAAATTGTGTTCCAAAATCCGCCACTGTAATTGCCGTGGCTACGAACGTAGTCTTCGGCAAAACTACTCGGAATACACCGATCAATCCAGTTGGGTATACTGCCCAGGGCGTAAAACTTTGACTCGCCTGTTCCCGGATCAACGACTACGACACCCAGGGCTTTCAGTCCGTACCAACCAATAGTCGGTTTGAATACAGAAACGACCCACCACGGGTTCAAGTCATCATCCAGTTCGAGAGAAACATCAGTAAGACCGAGATCTTTGTAACCGTTATTCCACAGATGGCGAACAAGGTCTTTACCAAACCAGGCGCCGGGGGTGTAAGCGAATTTCTTGTCAGCTACGACCTTGGCAGGCGAGTAGGGGTCGCAGCCGTTTACCATCACGTAACCAGGTGAGTAATCGGTATTCATCCAGGTGAAAAAGCCATTGAAGTCGAGTGGTGCAACATACCACAGCTCTCCACGAATGATTTGGAGAATCATGCGGTCCTTATCAACGTGGAATTGACTGCCGATGGCGCCGCCGTGGACCGATCCCAACTGCTTGTCGGCGAGGAATTTTGCTGCCTCAACCGACACCAACCGAATGTTCGTGGGATCCTTGGGTTGAACATCCTGTGTCCAGTCGCGTTTTTCATACTGGCCGATCAACTGCGCATAGTCATTATCACGAAACATTGCACAGCCGGAACAGCCAGAGACAAATAGGCTGATAAAGACGACGACTGGAATAGCCCAGACCAGCACCTTGTTTGAGTCCGGTAGAGTGTAACTTTCGAACGAGCCGGCAACGGCGCTGCAGATTGTCCAGATGAAGGTGACGATGGTAATTGGTCCGCCCATAGGCCAGACCAGCGACGGAACGAACGCGTAGAATATGAGCCAGGATGAGAAAAAGTAAATGGGGAAACAGATTCCGATGTACTTGAATCTTTTGGCAAGCAAAATCGGCACGGTGCCGACGACTGCCGAAATCAAGGCAAACAAGAAGAATTCCATATGTAACTCCTTATGTGTGAGTAGATGTGATTTATGATTCGTTCCTACAAATTTGACGATAAATCGATTATCATGGGCAAATTCGTAGGAGCGAATTATTGTTAAAGAACAAAATATAATAACGCATTTTGGCCGTTTTGTCAAGTGGTATAAAGCGTATTCTGTTATAATTAACAGATGAAACAGGGCAAAATGTTTAAATCATCTAAATGGTGGGTGAGTATAGCAATCGTTGCTATGTCTGCACTTTTTTTACACCAAGTCGCCAGTGGTGATTTTTTCCATCATTTAAATTCTGGCAGGTATATATTTGAAAACTGGCAGTTGCCATATTTAGATTCGTTAACTTTTACCGCCTATGGCCAGTATTGGGTTGATCATTCATGGGGAAGTGGTCTTTTGTATTATATAGTCCATTTGTTTTCTGGTTTTAATGGGGTGTCAGTATTATTCGCTTTATTTGCGTTAGCCATGTTAGCAAGCGTTTA
Source organism: uncultured Gammaproteobacteria bacterium (assembly GCA_964349095.1). GTDB lineage: Bacteria > Patescibacteriota > Patescibacteriia > Veblenbacterales > UBA10138 > UBA10001. The sequence goes on along the minus strand of CAYGFD010000020.1, from coordinate 8,477 downwards.
CGGAGTTTTAAAAAGAAATGGTGTAGGTATAGGATTGGCGCTTAGCATCACTTGGTTGGTGGCTGGTGCTTTAGCGCTTTATTGGCCTGCGCGGCCACTTGTCATGGGGCCAGTATTATTGGCAATACTGCTTTATTTATTAACAAGATATGATGAACGTAAGTGGCGTTTTGTTTTACTGCCTTTGTTTTGGCTATGGACTTTGCTGTACGGTGCATCATCTATTATGGGCTTGGCTGTGCTCACTCTGTTTTTGGTAATTAATAAGAAATTTAACTGGGTTGATATAGGAATATTTATTGGCGTTGTAATACTGTCGCTACTTAACGGTTATGGATGGAATAGTTTGCTTTATTTACTACGGATACCGGCGTTTGAGCATTTGCAAGAATGGCGTTCGGTACTTGAATTAATAGGACTACCACTTTTGCAGTCCACTAAATGGCGACTGGCTACTTATTTTGGATTATTTTTGATGACTATTACTGCGTGGGTAATCCAATTAAGTAATAAGCAAAAAGATAAACAAGTTATATTTTATTCACTTCTTGCGCTAGGAGTTTTTTTGCCATTAGTATCTTTTCGTATGTTAATTTTAGTGCCCGTGTTGGTGGCGCCGCTACTGGGTTTAGTTTTTGCAAGAAATATAAACACCAACAAAGTTGTCTTGCCGATTATTTGCGCTCTTGCACTGTGCTTCACTATTACGGGTTTATATTTACAAGGCTGGCCGAAACAGGGGCTTGCGAGTCAATCGTTTCCAGTGGTGGCTGTAGAGGCCCTGAGTAAAGAAAATATCAACGGTAATATATTTGCGCCACAAGGGTGGGGGGCATATATTTCTTGGGTAAGACCAGAGTCTAAAGTTTTTTTTGACACCCGCGATGAGTTATTTGAAAACACTGATGTCTTTAAGGACGATGACTCACTTTATCAGGGAAAGATGGGCGTGTTTGATATATTGAATAAGTACCAGTCGAATATAGTGGTGGGGTCTAGCACTAATCCATTACTTAGCCCACTACTACTTAGTAGTGACTGGCAAATAATTCATAATGATGACAAAGTTTTTGTGGTGGCTAAAGGCTTTTAAATACTCGCCAGAAGATTTATAATGACATTTATGAAATCTAGTAAGTCGCCCAAGAGAAAGTCTGATATAAGTAAAATTAAGGAGGTGTTAGTAAAACTAGAGCCCTATGTTGTTTCGCATGGCGGCAGTATTACTTTTAAAAAATACCTAAAAACAACCGGCGTGGTAGAGGTGAGGCTCGACGGTTCTTGCGCAGGCTGCGCTATGTCAGTTATTACTTTGCGTTATGGGCTGGAAGAAGCCCTTAAGAAAGCGGTGCGTGGTGTTAAGGAAGTGCGCGCTGTTTAATTATCGTTTAGGCGGAGTGGTTGTTTCTGGTTTAGGGGTCGGTATAACCTGTGAGCTAAACGGGTCTTTGATTTGGGTAAGACTGTTATCGTTGAACAGTCTCTTTCTTTCCACCGCATTTAAAATGGCTTCGTATAAGTTTACGTCGACAGCTTGCAGCGAAACTTTGGACCTGATGATATAAATGTCTTGCGCTTCAGTAATGGTTTTATAGAAGTATTTATAAAGAAAATTCCCTGAAAATATAACAGTTGAAATAATCACTAGCCAACCTGCCCACGGCAGTATTTTAATGGTAAAAGCCAGGGGTTTGAATTTTCTTACAGTGGTTAAATCAATTTTCATGGTTGATAAAAAGCGTTAGTGAGAAGTAAAGTAGAAAGCCCTGAGGTCGTACCGCGATTAGCGCGGACACTGGAAATACTCAAGTAATGATCAAAACCCTCAAGCTCGCCGATGAATTTGATAAGATTTTCAAAACTACTACCAACCGTTAACTGTAAGGGCAATATTTTTTGATTATCAGTTTCCGTAACGTTGCTGGCTAACTGTTTGTCCAGAGTTACGTTAGTGTTCTTTGCCGCCTCTTCCAGTTGAGTGATTAAGTTAAGTTCGTCACCGGCTTTAATATAAATGCCACTGAGTTCGGATATTTTTGGCTTTACAACCTCGTATTGTTTGATAGTTTTTCCAAGGTTTTGACCGCGAGCGTAGATATTATCGAGCTCCATCTTTTGCTGGGATATTTCATGAGTTAGTTCTTTAATGCGATTGGCCGAAGGATAGATAATAAATAAACCCATACCAAGACACAAGACAATGGTAATTGTCAGACTTTCGATTATTCTGTTTCTGGATGGAGTTTCTTTGGATAAAATCATAAGGCAGAGAAAGCTTTAAAGTCTATTTTAGCGTTAATATCAAAATTAATATTAACCGGTGAAAGTTTGCTGTTAATTGGTATAGCAATGTCTTTCAAATAAGTTTTCGTATGGAGGTATTTTTCTAGTAATAATAAATCGTTGCGGGTGGTGGCGTTACCCTGAATAAATAAAGTAGCAGCGTTTTTTTCAATTGACAGCGTGGTTATGGTGATACCGGGAGGGAATTCTTTACTAATATCTATCAGTAAATCAGACCACTTTATATAATCATCCTGAATAACTTTTATTTTTCTTAAAGTACTGTTTATTCTCGATATCTCACTATCAATGTTAACGTTACGTTGATTAACCAAGGTCGTTTCGCGAACAACCGTGGCGTAATTTTCTTCCAGCATGATGCGGGCAGTTAAGAATATGACAGAAATAAAAATTACCACCGCCAATACGGAGAAAATAATTTGCCTCAAGCCAAGATAGATAAACTCATACTTGAGGTTGTGTTTCTGTGTTGGGCTGATTAAGTTGAGACTGATCATAGATTGGATGGTGGTTGTCTAAGCGCTAGGCCTATAGCCGTGGTGTAAGACAAAAGTGATGATACTTTAAACGGTGCTTTAGCGGGCAGCAGATTAGCCCAAGGGTTGGCTTTGATGGTTTCGATGCCGGTCGCTTCAGTTAGAATTTGGTCAATGAATTTAAAATTGGCACCACCACCGCACAGCATGATACGGTTAATGATATTACCTTTAGGGAAGTGCTCTTTATAAAAACCCACTGACTCATTTACTCTTTTTATTAATTCATCAACCGCTGATTTAAGTATATCGCGCATGGCGCCGTCGCAGCGTTTAAAATCAAAACCGCAGACCACTTTAGCTTTCTCCGCCTCCTCTTCTGTAATTTTGAGCGCAGTTGAAATCATAGAGGTCATTTTTATACCAGAGATGGGGATACTAATGGAGAACTGCACGGCCTGTTTATCGTAGATGTTTATACTGGTTCGACTGGCGCCAATATCTACAACAATAATTGCCTGCGAGGGGGCGGTTTTCTCCTCATCAATTAAGCACCTCACAATCGGTATAGCTTCTACTTCCAGCGCTAGCGTAACTAGGCTGGCTTGGTTAATAGCTTGGGTATAGGTATCGACTATGTCTTTGGGTGCTACTGCTAGTAATATTGGAATCTTTTTCGGGTCAGCATCTGGTTCGCCTTTTTGCCAGTCCCAGTAAGTCTCATCAATGTTTAGAGGAATATGGTGTTCCGCTTCCCACTTAATTGCTTGAGACATTTCAGCCTCAGCCATGGGTGGAATATCGATCATTTTAATAAAAGTTTTTGTGTCGGGAAGGCAGGCGGTAACGTAATTGGTGGTAAACTTTCCGACCTTAGGATTTTTAATCAAATCTATAATTGCTCGTTGTAACACATCGGGTTTAATTATTTTTCCATCTTCAATTACACCTTTTTCTAGAGCTACATCACTGAGCGCGCGCAGATACCGATGATTTTTCAAGTCACGGGAAAACTGAATAGCTTTCAGTGATCGCTCGCTAATATCAAGTCCAATAGTGTCTGGGTGATGTTTGAAAAGCATATTAAATTTGTTCTGCAAGGCTGTACATTGGCATGATAATAGAGACAGCAAAGAAGCCAACCGCACCTCCTAGAATTAACATGAGAACTGGTTCGATAACCGTGGAAAGATTGGACATGATTCTATCTACTTCATCCTCATAAAATTGTGCGAGTTCCGAGAGCACGTTGTCTAGACTCCCAGTTTCTTCTCCCACTGCTGCCATTTGTAGGACTAATGGCGGAAATAACTCTTTATATTCACTTAAAGAGGCGGCGATTGTTCCGCCAGCTTTCACTTTTTCCGCAGCCGCATCGAGCGCCTGACGATAACGAACGTTGCCTAAGGTTGTGGAAGTTATTTGGAATGTTTGCACAATCGGAATGTCGGTTTTAAGTAGAGAAGAAAAAGTTCTGGAAAATTTAGCTAGGTTTATTTGTCTAAAGATGTTACTAATCAAAGGCAATTTTAAAAGTAAGCCGTGCCAGAGGTATTTTCCTTTTGGTTGATGAATAGTGTAAACAAACAAGCTGGCCAAGGCAATAAAACCTAAAGCAAACCAAATACCGTATTTACTGACCGCGTCATTGAT
>CAYGFD010000020.1:0-3944 GCA_964349095.1 uncultured Gammaproteobacteria bacterium | reverse complement strand
CCAGCACGCAACATAACTTGTAAGTTTTGGGTAAAGAAAATCTTATCAACCGATTTAATTCTTTGCCAATGCAAAAATTTTGTAATGCCGTTGTCCTTTTTCTTAACGTCGGGGGCTTTAGCCTCGGTCATGACTAAATTCTTACTGTGCAAAGCGTCAGCCAGGGCGCTTTCGGAATCGGCCTCTTGTTGTCCGGTAATTATTTTTCCACTCTCGTCGCGAGCGCTATAGTTGTAGAGCATATTATTCTTTAGTGACTCTTAATATTTCTTCGATACTGGTAAGACCTTTAATTGATTTAATAATACCATCATAAAGCATTGGAATCATACCCTGTTCAATGGCCTTTTTTTGAATTTCATCTGATGATTTTTTATCCAATATCATTTGCGATACTTCAGGTGTTACTTCCAGTATTTCATAAATACCCATACGGCCCTTATAGCCCTCGTTATTACATTGTTTACAGCCAATCGGTTTGTAGAAAGTAATTTCGTCAAAATTACCAGCTGATTTAATGATTTTAAGTCTAATTAGATTTTTTAACATAATATCCAAATCAACTTTTTTGGATATCTCGGCCACATTATCTTTGGACAAGTTGTATTTTTCCTTGCAGTTCTGGCAGAGTTTTCTAACTAATCTTTGGGCTACCACTACGTTAACTGTGGTAGAAATTAAAAAAGTTGGAATACCCATTTGTGATAGACGGGGTAGAGTACCAACAGCATCGTTGGTGTGTAGCGTAGAAAGTACTAGATGGCCGGTCATGGCCGAGTGAATAGCAATTTCGGCGGTTTCAGCATCGCGAATTTCTCCGACCATGATAATGTCAGGGTCTTGTCTGAGCAGTGACCTAAGTCCAGAGGCGAAGGTGAAGCCAATACGTGGGTTTACCTGACTTTGGTTAACTCGGGGCATGCGGTATTCGATTGGGTCTTCGACCGTCGAGATATTTACTTCAGGTTTATTTACGATATTTAAGATGGAGTAAAGAGTGGTTGTTTTTCCACTACCCGTTGGACCTGTGACCAATATCATACCGTGAGGTTTATCAATGTTTCGCTTTATAGCTTCCAAAGGTCCGTCAAATAACCCCAGTTGTTCTAGGGTTAATACCTGGGATGACTCATGCAACAGACGCATGACAATCTTTTCGCCGTTAAATACTGGAATAATTGAGACGCGGAATGAAACCTCATAGTCTTTATTTTTTATTTTAAATCGGCCGTCTTGTGGTAGGCGGTGTTCATCAAGTTTTAAGCTGGATAATATTTTAATACGTGCCACTAATGCTGATTGCACGTTTTTAGGGAGCGTCATAACGTCGTGCAGTAGGCCGTCAATACGATAACGAACAATAACAGCATCGTCAGTTGGTTCGATGTGGATGTCTGAGGCTCGCTCGAAAATGGCGTATTCAAGCAAAGTATCAACAATTCTGACAATCGGGACGTCTTCAGCCATCTGCTGCAACTTTTCCCCAGTGGTGTCCTCACTGCCACCTTCATCGTGGGACAGTGACTCAAATTCAGCTTTTAAGCTTTTATGATACTGCTTTAGTATTTCCTTAATGTCAGTAGGGGTGGCGAGGTTAATAACAACTTCTAAGTTGTATTTTTTGGCGATAAATTCAAAAGTTTCAATATCGTCTGGATCAGAGGTGGCTAACTTTATTTTTGTTTGATCGCGCTCAAAAGCAATTATTTTATGAGTCTCGGCAATTGGTTCCGGTATGGTCAAAAGTATGTCTTTACGGACAATACTGTTTTTTAGTTCAGCAAAAGGCAAATCCAAAAACTTAGCGACTGCCTGATAAATGGCGCTTTCGCTTAAAATTTTGTTATTTATGAGATAATCCTCCAAAAGTATTTTTTTAGCTTTAGCCTCGTTTTGGTATTTTTTTATATCCTCGGCGCTGACAACCTGTCCTGATACCAGGGCTTTGACGATTTTGTCTGCGTTTAACATATTTTCATTTTGTTTCTGACTTTTTTATGAACTTTAAGACAGCATATATTATACCATTTATGTTCTTTTTTTCCCAATAATCATTTCGGGAGCCCTCGTTTGCCAAAAGATGCTTAAAAATTTACAATCTATATACAGTATGTTTGGATTTTTAAACGTCAAAACCAGCTTTTCCTGGCGTACGTATTTAAGGGCGCCGCGTAATTTTTTTCCGTTACTCCTAGCTTTGTTGTCAAATATATTCCAGTGGGTAATGGTTTTTACCGAATTCCCTAAAGGTGATGGCTTCTTGATTATTCGCTATTCTATTTTTACAGGGGCTAATTGGTTGGCGCCATGGTATTATATTTTATCTTTACCCCTAGCTGGTCTGGCATTTTTAATAGTCAATTTTTTTGTTGGATACTTTATTGGCAGTAGTAGTTTACTGATGCGGCAAGTCTTGTTATGGATTGGCTTGTTATTAAACCTGGCACTGAGTTGGTTAATTTTTTTACTAGTTATCTTTAATAGTTAATATGGACTTAACAGCCGCAATTAAAATATTATTTTTATCTACCCTGTCGTTTGTAGTGGCCTTTGTTTTAACTCCGCTTCTGACTCACTTTTTATTTAAGTACAAACTTGGTAAACAAATAAGAGATGAGGCGTCAGCACCGATTATGTCGCGGCTACATCAGGCCAAGGCTGGTACGCCGACCATGGGAGGGGTATTGATTTGGGGAACAACCGCTTTTCTGGCAATGTTGTTTTATTATTTATCTTCCGCCGGATTTATTCCCGAATATTACAATTTTTTAGATAGAGGAGAGACATTGTTACCACTCGGTGTGCTGGTGGCGTCGGCAATAGTGGGCTTGATTGACGATTGGTTCAATGTTAAGGGTATGGGGCCAAAAGGCGGGGGAATCAGGATGCGCTATAAATTAATGATATACACAGCGATTGCTTTGGTTGGGGCGTGGTGGTTTTATTTTAAACTTGATTGGACAACCCTTTATTTACCGATCATTGGACAAATAGATGTTGGTTGGTGGTATATACCGATTTTTATATTCATAATTGTGGCGACTGCTTTTTCAGTTAATGAAGTCGATGGTCTAGATGGTTTAGCGGGCGGAACCTTGATTACGGCCTTTTCTGCTTTTGGCGCCATTGCCTTTGCCTTGGGTAAAAATAATCTGGCTGCTTTTTGCGGGGTGATAGTTGGTGGCCTGTTGGCGTTTTTGTGGTTTAACATAAATCCCGCCCGATTTTTTATGGGTGATACTGGAGCCATGTCGCTAGGCGTCACTCTTGGTGTGGTGGCGATGCTTACAAATACTGTTTGGCTGCTGCCGATTATTGGTTTTTTATTTGTGCTCGAGTCTTTGTCAGTGATTGTGCAAATAATTTCCAAAAAAGTTCGCGGGAAAAAAATATTTTTATCAACGCCTTTGCATCATCATTTGGAGGCGATTGGTTGGTCAGAGCCAAAGATAGTTATGCGATTTTGGGTAGTAGCCGGTGTTTTAGCAGTAATTGGCTATATACTATTTTTAATTGATAAAGTAGCCTAGCTTATGCTTAAGGGTAAAAAAATACTCCAGCTTGGTTTGGGATTACAAGGTGGCGGGGTGGCTACGGCACGTTGGTTGGTGAAACAAGGCGGCCTTTTGACAGTGACGGATTTAAAAAATAAAACGCAACTGGCCAATAGTTTAAAAAATCTTAAAGGCTACAAGACCAAGTATATCTTAGGCAAGCACCCTGGTAGTGTTAAGGGTTTTGATATAGTTGTGCAAAATCCTGCTGTACCCAATAGTTCAGACTTGATTCAAGAAGCTATCAGAAAAAATATACCGATCGAAAACGAAGCGAGTCTTTTTTTTAAATCTTGTCCCGCGTCAATAATTGGCGTGACTGGTAGTAAAGGTAAATCCACCACCACCGCGCTGCTTGGCCATATATTTAAAGCTTATAAGAAAGCGACC
>CAYGFD010000019.1:5067-12122 GCA_964349095.1 uncultured Gammaproteobacteria bacterium | reverse complement strand
ATGTTTCAATATTTATCTTACTTGGTTTTTTTAGGAGCCGCTGTTCATTTGGTAGGGGCTGTTATTTATATTCGTGATACATTAAGTGGCAAAACAAAACCAAATCGAGTTTCATTTCTTCTATGGGGACTAGCCCCAATGATTGGGGTTGCTGCGGCCATCTCAGACGGCGTCCGTTGGGCAATATTGCCAGTTTTTTTAGCAGGCCTTGGTCCGCTGGTAGTATTTTTTATTTCTTTTATTAATCCCAATGCTTATTGGAAATTAAATAAATCAGATTATCTTTGTGCACTGTTTTCGGTACTGGCTTTGATTTTGTGGGTGGTTACAAGGGAACCCTTACTGGCAATTATTTTTTCTATTATCAGCGATGCCTTTGCCACAATTCCGACTTTAATTAAATCTTGGAAATATCCAGAAACAGAAACGGCTATTGCCTATGTTGCAAGTTTATTTAGCGCGCTAACCGGTTTTACGGCAATAAAAATGGGGGCGCCAGCAGAATATATTTTTGGAATATATTTAGTCATCGCGGATACACTGTTAGTTTTAGCTCTATATAGAAATAAATTATTTTTACAGCAATCGTAGGTTTAGTACGCACTTGTTAAGTAATTAATTCAGACATGATAAAATAATAATATGTCGGGGTTTAAACCATTGCCGCCAGCTGTGCCTTTAAGAAAGCTTTTGGGTCCAAGTTTTATTATTCTGGCATTAGGATTTGGCTCCGGTGAGATTATTTTATGGCCATATTTAACTAGTAATTTTGGTCTAGGGTTGGCTTGGGGCGCACTAATTGGTATTACTTGCCAGTTTTTTATTAATATGGAAATAGAAAGATATGCCCTGGTAAAAGGTGAGAGTGTTTTTGTGGGTATGCATAAATTATGGCCTAAGATAGTGTGGTGGTTTATTATTTCTACCTTTTTGGGATTTGGCTTGCCAGGGATTATTGCGGCCTCTGCTCAAGTGTTTTCAAATTTATTAGGTATAAGCAACTTTAAATGGCTGGCAGTTTTATTACTAATTGGCTGTGGTATTTTACTCAATTCCGGCAGGACAGTTTATGAGTCCATGGAAAAAACCACCCGCCTAATTATTTTTATTGGTTTACCATTTATAATTTTTTTGGTTTTTATTTTAACCAGCAGTAGTGACTGGGTTGCCTTAGGTCGCGGTTTAGTTGGTTGGGGAGATGGCTACAGGTTTTTACCGCCTGGCATTGCTTTAGCCACATTTTTAGGAGCGTTTGCCTATTCAGGCGCTGGCGGCAATTTAAATTTAACCCAATCCATTTACATAAGGGAAAAAGGTTATGGTATGGGTTTTTATGCTCAGAAAATTAGCGGATTATTTAAAAATATAAAAGAACAACAAGAAATTAAATTAACTGGGGAAGATTTTGAGGTCACCGATGACAACATAAAAAAATTTAATTTATGGTGGAAGAGGATAAACTTGGAGCACGCCTTAATTTTTTGGCTACTTGGTTTCTTGGGGATTTGTTTATTAATGTTATTGAGTTACGTGACTACTTACGGTTTACTAAACAATACCCAAGGCATTAGCTTTGTCTTAAATGAGGGGATGGCTATTAGTAACTTAATTAATCCAGTAGTTAGTGTTTTGTTTTTATTAGTTATCGCGGTCATGTTGTGGCAAACACAATTAGGGATTCTTGATTCTACATCGCGAATTATGGCAGAAAATTTTGCTTTAAATAAAATCGGACAAGGTGGTCAGATAAATTTGTCAAAAATGTATTACGGTTTTTTATGGGCACAAATTTTATTTGGTATTATTTTGTTTTTGTTTAATATCTATGAACCACGCACACTTATTGTAGTGGGCGCTGTAATCAACGCCGTCGCCATGTTCGTCCATATTGGTCTGGTTAATTTTATGAACTGGCGCATATTACCACCAGCTGTTCGCCCTAAGGTGTGGCGCAGATTGTTAATTGGTATTATATTTATTTTATTCGGAGGTTTTTCTGTCTTTACTTTATGGCATCAGATAGGTAAGATATTTTAGAATTTATTAAGAAATTATGAGTACAATTCGAAAAGCAGTAATTCCCGTCGCTGGCCTAGGAACCAGGTTTTTACCAGCCACCAAAGCGCAACCAAAAGAGATGTTGCCGGTGGTTGATAAGCCAGTGATTCAATATGTTGTTGAACAAGCGGTAGCCGCCGGGATCACAGACATTATATTAGTAACCGGTCCGTCCAAGCGGGCGGTAGAGGATCACTTTAGTCCCAATTATGAATTATTGAGTTGGCTAAAAAAACAAGGGAAGAAAGGCGTAGCTGAAGAGGTAAAGAAAATCGCTGACATGGCTAATTTTATTTTTATTAGACAAAAAGGTCCTTATGGAAACGGTACACCGGTTTTGTGTGCTAAGGATATTATTGGCAACGAACCGTTTGCAGTGTTGTGGGGTGATGAATTTATATACTCTCCACACAAACCACATTTAAAACAGTTAATCGATGTTTATGAAAAGTACGGTGATCCAGTGTTAACAGCTTATAAAGTGGACAGCGCCGGAACCAGAAAATATGGTATACTAGATGCAATAGCAATCGAGCAGAACACTTACCAAGTTAAGAATATTATTGAAAAACCAGGGCCGGTAAAAGCACCGTCTCGGCTGGCAAGTTTAGGAGGATTTATTTTAACGCCGGACATTTTTTCCGCATTAGAAAAAACCAAAGTTGGTAAGTCTGGCGAGTTATGGCTGGTGGATGCAATTTTCCGCTTACTTAAGCAGCGTCCAGTCTATGCCAAATTAGTTGAGGGTGTTTATTATGACACGGGTTCAAAATTAGGATGGCTTAAAGCAAATATTGAAATGGCTTTAAATCATCCCGAATTAAAAAAAGATTTTAAAAAATATCTTAAAAGTAAATAATTATGTTTAGTAAAAAACACTGGCTCACATCTTTATTGTTAGTAAGTGTTTTAACTTTGACTGGTGCTGGTTGCGGTTGGTTTGGTGGGGAAGCGCCGATTGATGTAAAGCGTGTCAATTTGGAGTATTGGCGTATTGCCGATCAGCCAGATAGTCTGTCACCATTAATTGAAGAGTATCGAGTAGCTCACCCAAATGTTTTTATAAATGTAAAAGTTTATCAGCCCGAGCAATTTGAATACGCGCTATTACGCGCTTGGGCTAGCAATCAAGGTCCTGATATCGTCTCATTACCGGTTTCTTGGTTAAGAGCTTTTGAACAAAATTTATCGGCCTTACCAGCAAAACTGGAAGTGCCTTATTTTACTATCGAAGGGTTCAAGAAAGAGAGCGTTGCTCATATGGGTGTTACCCAGACGCCGACTATTCGTGAATTAGGTCAGCTTTTTATTGATACTGTAAAAGACGACGTGGTGATAAATAATAAAATATATGCACTGCCTTTGGCGACAGACACGATGGTCATGTATTATAATCGGGATTTGTTAAATAAGGCCAATCTACCTGATCCAGCACAAGATTGGAATGAGTTTAAAGATCATGTAACAGCTTTAACCCTACAAGACAAACAGGGAAATTTTTTACAGCACGGCACCTCGTTGGGTGGTTCTGACAACATGCCGTTAGCTTTTGAAATACTATCTAACTTAATGATGCAAAACGGTACGCCGATGTTAAGTGGTGACAATAGAAAAGCTCTGTTTAACGCACCAATAACTGGTTCGGGTTCGCAATACATTCCGGGTGAGGATGCGTTGAGGTTCTATACTGATTTTGCTGACCCAACTAAAGAAGTTTACACTTGGACAGGTAAAGAAACGTCGCCCCTAGATTTGTTTATCAGTGGGCGCATGGCTTATTACTTTGGTTATAGTCAGGATTATTTTACTATTAAAAAAAGGGCGCCTAGACTCAATTTTTCAGTAGCCAATTTTCCACAACTCGGTGTTAACAGTCAGCCGGTTTACTACGCCGACTACTTTGTGGAAGCGGTGGCGGGGAAGTCTACGTCCAAAGCTGAGGCCTGGGACTTCATCTTGCAAGCCACTACCAAAACAACTACCAATGACAAATATTTAAATAAAACTAATCGCCTGCCAGTCTTGCGCGCTCAAGTAAGTAATTATTTTATTGATCACGATCTAAGTGTAGCTACTAAACAATTACTCAATAGCAAGACTTGGTATCACGGTTATAATATCGCTGGCGCTAAGCAGGCCTTCTTATCGATGATTCGATCAGCCCACGCTGGAGCTTTACTGCAAGACGTTCTGTCACTAGGCGCTAAGCAGGTTACACTTACTTTATCACCACCAGTAAATTAAAGTTATGACAATTAAAAAATTGTTGAAAAATAAATTTATTTGGGCGGGATTAATATTGGCTGTAGTAATGGCTTTTGCCCCAGTGGTTGTGAACGCGCAGTTTGACATTAAGGAAGGAATAATTGGAAATTTGTTTAACAAAGATTGTGCACAAAACGGTAACTGTGGTTTTTGTGATTGGATTAATTTATTTGTGGTATTACAAAAAGTTATACTGTCACTCTTTGGTGGTTTAGCCTTACTTTTATTAGTTTGGGGTGGTCAGGGTTTAATTACCGCTGGTGGCAATGAAGAGAATATTAAAAAGTCTAAAGATCTTATTACCTCAACCATCATTGGGGTGGTAATCATTTTGGCTGGTTATTTTATTGTAAATGTTATTTTAGTTTTACTCCTTACTAAACCAGAAAAAGGGTCGTTGCCAACGGATCAATTATTTAATTCCAATTGGATGACGGCGTTTTGCGCCGACCCCAATAGTACTGGCTATTGTGCTGATCAAAAAAAAGCCATGGGAGAAGGGTTTAAAGATGGTCAGGTAGCTTGTGGTTTGAAAGGTGATTTTTCCAAAGTGTGTCGTGGTACTTCGTGTGTAAATAATTGTGCATTTGCAGCAGCACAACCAGGTACCAAGATAGTTGGATGTAAGTCGGTGTGTGGATCTGGTGAAACGCCTAAAACAGATTATTTTTGTCCAATTGACTCTATTGGTCCAACGCCAGTTTGTTGTGAAAAAACTCCATAGTTATGAATTTTATTAAAAAAAATTGGTTGATTATAGCGCTCTGTTTTTTATTACCGACAATTGCTTTGGCTCAAGGCGTGAAGCTACCCAACCCTTTAGATGTTAATTCACCGGTTGAGATTTTTGCGCGTTTGGTTACGGCACTAGTTGCTTTTACTGGAATACTGGCTATGGTGTTTTTTGTGCTCGGTGGTTTTAGAATCTTGACTGCCGCGGGCAGTGAAGAAAAATATGCTAAGGGTAAAACTATTTTACTTTATTCTGCCATTGGTTTTATCGCCACTATAAGTAGTTACTACATATTAACTCAAGTCATTGATATATTAACTGGTGGGGCCGCAGTTGAATTTAAATATTCTCAGAATATTATTAACCCCTTAAATTTATTTCCGACCAATCCGAATGCACCGTTGGATTTTTATGGTCGACGCATTATGGGTACGATAATTTCTTTAGTTGGGGTAGTAGGTGTATTAACTTTCGTCTACGCTGGCGTATTATGGATGACGGCAGCTGGTAATGAGGAGAAAATATCGAAAGCTAAGAAAACCATGATTTATGCAGTTATTGGCATCGCGGCCATATTTGGGAGTTATACAGTTTTGAATTATGTTTATAAGCCAGTGTATGACATTTTAAATTCTGGTGAGCTACCAGCTGCTGGCCCAGGAACCCCTTCGCCAGTGGGCGCGTGCTTTATTGGCAATGCTTGCAGTATGAAGAGCAAAGAAGAGTGTGATGTCGCGAATAGCGGGGTGTCAGGTACGGCTACAAATTATTATTCAAATACCACTTGTGATGAAATTGGGTGTTGTAAGCAGACGCAGTCAAGTAACCCAATTTACACACCCCAAGAAAAGAAGAGTCGGGTAAAAGAGAACGCTTGTCAGCCAACAATTTTTGCGCCTTTTACAGCGGCTCTTTATACTTGCTTCCCTGATCCGGATGGGTTTTTAGTAAATATTAATGACGCATGCTATTTTAAGACCGAGTTTATTAAGGGTAATGATTGTTCATAGAATTAGTTATATTTGATTTTTTTGTCCATACGTGGTATAATATTATAAGTATGAATTTGAATCATCGAAAGGGGGTGACTATATGAAAAAACTATTTTATTCTGCAGCCTCACTAGCGCTTTATGCCGCCCCTTTGGCCGCTTCAGCTCAAACCAACGGTGGTCTAGCCAATCTAGATGATCTTAACTTGAACGGCGATATTGATTTAATAAATCTTATCGGTCGCGTAATCAACGTTCTTCTAGGATTCCTAGGAGTCATCGCTTTGGTGATTATTATCGTCGCTGGTTTCCAATGGATGACCGCGGGTGGTAATGAAGAAAAGATTGAAGGCGCAAAGAAGATGTTAGGCGCTGGCGTAATTGGTATGGTAATCATCGTTGCTTCTCTAGCCATTGCCAACTTTGTTGTCAATAATTTGAAGAGTGTTTCCGGTGCTGATTGGTAATCTTTACTTTGATTTTAAAACACCCCACTATTTAGTGGGGTGTTTTATTTTATTCCTCGTTGTGTTAAGATGGTTTCGTAAACACTATTAATTATTATCATCCCTTTGCAAGGAGGTGACTATATGAAAAAACTATTTTATTCTGCAGCCTCACTAGCGCTTTATGCCGCCCCTTTGGCCGCTTCAGCTCAAACCAACGGTGGTCTAGCCAATCTAGATGATCTTAACTTGAACGGCGATATTGATTTAATAAATCTTATCGGTCGCGTAATCAACGTTCTTCTAGGATTCCTAGGAGTCATCGCTTTGGTGATTATTATCTACGCTGGTTTCCAATGGATGACCGCGGGTGGTAATGATGAAAAGATTGAAGGCGCAAAGAAGATGATGGGAGCCGCCGTTATCGGTATGGTAATCATCGTTGCTTCTCTAGCTATTGCCAACTTTGTAATTGCTCGATTGAAAGAAGTCGGTGGCGGAGACTGGTAATCTTTACTTTGATTTTAAAACACCCTTCCTACTTGGAGGGGTGTTTTGTTTT
>CAYGFD010000019.1:0-4967 GCA_964349095.1 uncultured Gammaproteobacteria bacterium | reverse complement strand
TAATCTTTACTTTGATTTTAAAACACCCTTCCTACTTGGAGGGGTGTTTTGTTTTGGATTCTTGTTTTTTTGTGATTTAGGCAATATACTAAATTCAGCTTATGAAAAAGTATTTTTGGTTATTTTACTCGCTAGTTTTACCCCGATTTGTTTCTGCTCAAGTACCAGATTTTGGTTTGAAGGTTACTGCCGATGCCGCTGGCATTCCCACAAATACGGCCGACCCAGTAAATATTGTTGCTAGAATAATTAACCTTTCTTTGTCTGTTCTCGGGGTTATTTTGTTGATTTTGACCCTGTATAGCGGTTGGTTATGGATGACTTCATCGGGTAATGAGGAAAAGGTTACCAAGGCCAAAAAATTAATGGCCTCAACGTTAATTGGGTTAGTGATTGTTGTGGCATCTTACGCCATTGCTCAATATATTTATTTAAGATTAAAAATAGCCGCTGGTTAATTATGAAAAAAATATTATACTCAACTTTTGCTTATCTTCTTTTTCCACTAGCGGCGCGAGCAGCTGATCCGTTTGGTATTTTTGACGTGGCACAATATTCTTTACCTACCGGTCGTCCACCATTGACCTTAGTGATTGTTATGATAATAAACACTATATTGAGTTTTGTTGGCGTAATTGTTTTGGTTATGATAATTTATTCTGGTTATCAATGGATGACCGCGGCGGGCAATGATGAAAAAGTTGCCAAAGCCAAAGCCATGTTGATCGGAGCGGTTATTGGTTTAGTTATAGTCATGACATCGCTAGCAGTGGTAAAATTTGCTATTAACAATATTACTAAGGCGTTATCAAATCAAACCCAAAGCCAGGCCTGTGTTCAGGTCGGGCAGGTAGTAGCCGGTAGTGCAGAGTGCTGCTCTGGTCTAACTCCTACTCCCGATGGCGCTACCCCGCCAGTTTTTACTTGCCAGTAAAACTATTTATTTTTATTTGATTTTAGCCACTGTTTAAAAATGGCTATGTCTTTTTGAATTATCGTCGTTAGAGTTGGTTTTGAGACCGGCTTTATCGGGTATATTATTTTGGATATCAATATTGCAATTATTGCTACAAGTAAACCGCCGATAGTATCAACCGCATAATGCTGTAGTGTGAACATGGTAGCGGTAAAGTTCAGGATGTAATAAGGGATTATAAATATTAGTAGTGGCCAGCCAATAATCCAGGAAAAATAAAGCACTACAGTTGCCCAAGCAATATGCATACTGGGCATGGATGTTATTGGTATTGTATCGTCTGGGATAGTAATTAATCCCTCACGATTCAAGAAGCCGTCTAGTCGTTTATTAGGTTGATAATCATTTAAAGCCATCCCAATATCGTCGCCATATACTGCTTTATCCTTATTTAACCAAAAAGCATCCCGGGGGGTAGTGGCGGGAAAGGCATACCAGATGGGTAAGCTGAGGATTAAAGATAAAATGACCGCAGCGAACATTTGGTAGAATTGGCGGTGATGCGTGATGAGTAGCCAGGAAAATACTCCACACATAGTAATGGTGATTAAGCGGTAACTAAAAATCAGTAGCGGCGAAAAGAAATCAAAAATAAATCGCCAATGATTGGCACTCGATTGCATCCAGAAAGGAACATAATTTGAAAAAAGCTGTCTATCCCACTCCATTAGTACATGGTTATTGAAAATGATCGTTTGTGGATCAGCATTTATGTTAATTAAATGGATGATAAGGGATGGTATAAAAAAAGATAATCCGAACAACGCGAGCAAAGAAAGTGTAGAAACAGTTAGTATCTTAATATCCGGTTTGCTTTCAGTATTCTTTAGTATGAATATTTTAAAAAATATGTAAAAAAGTCGGCTGAGAAAATAGATAATAATCAGTATTAAAAAAAGCAAGATAAAATGCATGCCAACTAATAAGGATTCCTGTATCATAACTAACTAACGTCTAAATTTTAGCCTAAGTATTGTTGAGAAGAACTCAATGATATCATTAATGGATAGTTTAGAAACGCCTCGTTGCCTGTCTGTGAAAGTAATTGGTACTTCTACAATATCTAATTTTAATTTCTCTGCATAATAAAGCAACTCTTCCTGCCAAGCATACCCTGAAGTAGTAACGGTTGTCCAAGGTATTTTTTCAAGTGCTTGCTTATCATAAAGCCTAAAACCAGAGGTAATATCTCTAGTTTTTAACCCCAATAACAAGCGAGCAATAATAGTCGCCGCTATGCTTTCTAGTCTTCTAAAAGCGGACCAACCAACAATTTTCCCCCCCGCAATTCTCCTAGAGCCTATTACCACCTGAGCGCCGTCAGCACTTGCTTTAATCAGTGTAGGTAAATCCTCAGGTTGGTGAGAGAGGTCGGCATCCATCTCGCCTACAATATCGGCTCCTTGTTTTAAGGCGTGAGCGAAGCCCGTTTTATAGGCCGCCCCTAACCCCTCTTTAGTTGGCTTACTTAAAAGCTCGATAAAACTATATTGAGACTTTAATTTATTAATTAATTCAGCGGTGCCGTCTGGCGAATTATCATCAATAAATAAAACTTTAATATCCAACCGGAGATTTGAAATTCTCTCTAATAAAGATGGTATATTATCAACTTCATTAAAGGTCGGGATAATGATGGTGATTTTGGTTGAATCCATTAAATAGGTGTTTGAGGATTAAACGTGAAACGTCTTTGTAAAAAAAAGTTTGAAAAAACCGTTACACTAACCGTTAAAATTTTTGCTAAAATATACCAAGCTCCAGCATATTCGACCAGCAGGTATAACAAAGTGAGTCCTAAAATTAAGTTAGCTGTGTGAATTGAGAAAAAGTAAGAGAACTGTTTCCAGTGGTTCACTTTATTGTGTTCAAAAACCCATAACCTAAGAATAGTGAAGTGTACGATGCTTGCTATTAAGAATGAAATAGTAGCAGAAAGTAAATACCAAACATTAAAAATATCCGTGAGGATGTAAAGTAAAGAAACATCTGTAAAAAGAGAGACGCTTCCTGAGATAGAGAAAAATATAAACCTTTTCATACTAGCTGTATTTCTTATAAGCAATTAATAAGGTCTTTAAACCTTTAAAAGCGTCAACGAATTTAATTTTTTTCCCGTCCTTCTTTGAGCGTCCCTGGTAAGAAATGGGTACCTCGTGTATCTTATAATTCAATTTACTTACTTTAGCCGTGATTTCCGCCTCCATTTCAAACCCGCTTGATTGCAAATTAATTTTTTTAAGTAAATGGGTAGGGATTAATTTGTAGCAAGTGTATTGGTCGGTTATTTTTTGATTATACAATATATTTCCAACCATAGTTAGTAGTTTTACACCCCAATAGTAGGGCGAAAAGTTTCTTTTATAATCTTTATTCAGATTACGAGATCCATAAACAACCAAATTATTATTATTCTGTTCTACTGTATAGTCAATGATTTTTTTAATATCGTTAACATCATATTCTAAATCGGCGTCCTGTATTATAGTGTAAGCGCCATTTAAGTGGGGAATGGCTGTTTTAATTGCCGCCCCTTTACCATGATTAAATTCGTGTCTTAATAGTTTGACCTTATCACCTTTAATATAATTGTTTATAATCGCGATTGAATTGTCGGTGGAACAGTCATCAACAATAATTATTTCTAGAGAGTAATCAGGTATCACAAGGGTAAGTAGTTTATCTATTACCGTTGCTATAGTTTTTTCTTCATTGTAGTTTGGTACAACAATCGACAAAATATTAGCCATTCTAACTAATTGATAGTATTAAATAATAATTTAGGAAACTGCTAATCGTTATTAGGCTGTAGTGAAGATAAGACAATGGCTTGTTTTTTAACGCCTCAAGCAATAATAAAAATAGCAGGGGCATAACACTAATCATATATCTCGGGCCTAATTCGTATTTCATTATGGAAAAATAACTTAGTAGAATAAGGGTCATTATAACGGTAGTAGCTACCGTTGACCACATGAATCTATTTTTTTTCTTAATTCCAAATATTAATAAAAAAATTGGCGATATTAAAAAGAAGCTAGTGCTGGAACCAAGTTTAATATATGGATAAATCAAGTGATTGGTAGTAGGGTCAATAATTGGTTCAAAGGATGATAAAAAATAGTGATAGAAATTGCTGGGTATGAGTTTGGGTGAAAAAAGTCCATACTTTTCTCTGGCTGTAATTTGTTGATCGTCCGCGATTTGATTAAATTCATAACCAGTAGTTAGGGCATTGCCAAAACGGGCATGGTTATAAAATCCAATTGCTAAACCAGCAATAAGTAGGGGTAAAAGCAAAAATGATAATTTTTTGCATTTGTCTTTAAAGTAAATACTCGAGTCAAATATTAAATCCAGTGAGAAAAGTAAAATAATAAAGCCCGATTCCATTCTAGTTAAAAACGCCAGAGCGGTAAAAAAACCCGTAAGCCAAATCCTTTTGCCATTAATATAATTATATATTGCTAACAGTGAAAAAAGGGTTCCTAAGGCGTTACCAATGCGCCAATCATCGGCCACGAAAGCCACGGCTTGAAAAATAGATGCGTAAATAAAGGCAAAGGCTAGCCACCAAGAATTTACTTTGGAAAATAGGTATTTTTTAGCAATAAAATAACAAGTAATAAATATAGTGGTTATAATCAATAATTGCATTACACCTAGGCCAAAAGCTGGGCCAAGTATGATGACTTGGGGTATTAGTAAAATAGCTGGTAGCGGAGGAAGGTGCCAGTAGTAATTATCGTTCCATTTTATGATGTCGGAGCTACTCGGTGGAATTTGATAGAAATTAAATTGGCCATGTAGAAAACTTTCCGCTAAGTAAGTATATGAATGATTAAGACGGTTTTTGTCAATTACATTATAAAAAATTGTGAAAGATATAAAGTTTAAGAAAAGGAAACTAGTTACAAATATCTTCATTACAAAGAAAATAGTTTTTTTATCTATGTAAAGATTATTTTTAGAACCATTGGTGCTATTTTTT
>CAYGFD010000018.1:5046-13428 GCA_964349095.1 uncultured Gammaproteobacteria bacterium | reverse complement strand
TACTTGGCCCTAAATTTATCTAACTTGGGGTTAATGATTGCCTGGCAATAGGCCTGGTCGGGATTACGTTTAAAATATTTATGATGATAATCCTCCGCTTCATAAAAAGTATCCAAAGGCTTAGCTTGAGTCACGATCTTAGCGTCCCATACACCATTGCTATTTAATTCTTTAATATAATCTTCGGCGATCTTTTTTTGTGTTTCTGTCGTGTAAAAAATAACCGACCGATATTGTTCACCCATATCATTGCCTTGTCTATTTAAAGTAGTTGGATTGTGAGACGCAAAAAAAACCTCAAGTATAACTTTATAAGCTATCACTGCTGGGTCAAATTCCACACGCACCACTTCGGCATGACCAGAACTTCCGCTACACACTTCATCATACGTTGGATTAGGTTTATCACCTCCAGCATATCCCGGTACAACTGTTAAAATACCATTTAACTCATCAAAAACAGCCTCGGTACACCAAAAACAACCACCTCCTAATACGGCGATTTCTTTACTCATGTTTTTTAAGGTTTAAACAAACTGAATTAATACAATAACGTGTACCTCCCTGTTCACTGGGACCATCGTTAAAAACATGACCCAGGTGTGCGCCACATTTTTTGCATGTAACCTCAGTTCTTGACATACCAAAACTTACATCTTCTTTTAATTCAATATTTTCTAGATTTTCCGGCGAGGTAAAACTCGGCCAGCCGGTTCCAGAATCAAATTTTGTTTTTGATGAAAATAATTCAGCACCACAAACGGCACAGTTATACATACCGTCATCATGATTATTCCAATACTTACCCGTGAACGGAGCTTCTGTCCCTTTCTGTCGAGCGACCTTAAATAACTCAGGGTCTTTAATTTCTAAATCATCCATCATATATTTAGGTTTTTTTGTTTTTAACAAACCGCATTGTTATTTCCGAACCATCAATAGCAACTTGATTTGCATTAAAACGAATAAAAAACATGCCACGGCCACCGTGCTTATGCATATTTTCATCCTTACTCGGATCTGGAACTTCTAAAGGTATTCCTTTTCCCTCGTCCTTGATGATTATTTCAACAAAGTCATTATTTATATCCATCTTTAATTGCACACGCCTTTTACCCACCTCGGTCTTCATCGCTTCCTTGATGTTATCAAAATAAGCATCACCAGCGATTTCTCTCCCAGGTAAATCCAAATTTCCATGAACAATGGCGTTAGTTAAAGCTTCATCAGCTGCTAATTTAACACGATTGATATCACTCTCTTCCCAATCAAATTCAGCCAGTCTTTGGTCTAATGCACCTCTTAAGGCATCAACCATTTTCAAATCGCTCGGCAAAACTAACTCATTTGCAGACCAATCGATTTCCCCCTCCTGACCTTCTTGATTTGGCAATGCTTCCCTATTTTCCATGGCATTTTTTATACTTTTTTCCACTACCACATGGGCAGAGATCATTGCGTCCTACTTTATGACCATCGGCGTCCTTAACGTGCCCACTCTCGACAGACCGATTTTGATCACTGGTTTTAGATGGGCCCGACTCTTGAATCTGCCTTTTAGGCATTTGTGCTGGTGCGCCAGAATTTAGTTCAGTTTTAAAAATCGAGTAAACAACAAAGCTTCTAATTTGGGTAATTAAATTTTTATACATTTCATAACTATCACGCTTGTACTCAACCAGAGGCTCGCGTTGGCCATAACCTCGCAGACCTATTCCAGTGCGCAAATGATCAATTTGTGTTAAGTGCCTAATCCAATGATTATCAATCGATCTCAATAAAATATTCCGCTCCACGTTTCTCATCATTTTTTCTGGTTCAGGCAGTTTGAGTTTTGTTGCTTGTTTAATTATATTTGCCTCATGTTGTTCATATTGTAGAACCGCTAACTTATATAAATAACCAATAATCCGTTCACGTGGATCAACGGTGTTTTTCTGCTCTACCTCTTGTTCGAGTTCATTAAACTTTTTTCTAACATCTTTACCAATAGGGAAAACTGAATTTATTACCTCGTAAATCTCCTCCAAATTCCACAATTGCTCATTCCCCTGTGCGGTATGAAAGCTAACCACGATTTCAATTTCCTCACGAATCAATTCCAAAACTTTATCCCTCAACCCTTGCCCATCATCAGTAGTTGATAAATCAAGCAACTCACGACGACGTCGATAAATAGCATCACGTTGCTTATTTAACACATCATCGTATTCAACCAAGTGTTTTCTGATGTCAAAATTATGGCCTTCGACTTTTTTTTGCGCTGTGGTTAATGATTTTGTCACCATACTATTTTCAATCGGAACATTATCTGGTAAACCAAAACGTTCCATTAACGACTTCACACGGTCGCCGCCGAATATTCTCATTAAATCATCTTCCAAACTAACAAAAAATTGGGTTGAACCTGGGTCACCTTGTCTACCAGAACGACCCCTAAGCTGGTTATCTATTCTTCGCGATTCATGTCTCTCTGTACCAATGACGTGTAATCCACCTAATGATTTGACGAGTTCAGCCTCTGCTGGATCTGCCGGATTGCCACCCAATATAATGTCTACACCTCGGCCGGCCATGTTCGTTGCAATAGTAACAGCGCCACGCCTACCTGCCTGAGCAATAATAGCCGCCTCACGTGCGTGATTCTTAGCATTTAGCACTTCATGAGGAACTCCTTCTCTAGATAACAACTCTTCTAGTACTTCATTTTTTGAAATAGATATTGTTCCGATAAGCACGGGCTGGCCAAGTTCGTGTAGCCTTTTGACCTCTTCAACAACCGCCTGAAACTTTACTGCTTCAGTTTTATAAATAATATCTGATGAGTCTTTTCTAACCATCGGTCGGTGAGTTGGAATAGAAACTACTTCCAGATTATATATTTTTGAAAATTCTTCTGCTTCAGTGGCGGCGGTACCGGTCATGCCTGCCAGTTTTTGATACATACGAAAATAATTTTGGAAAGTAATAGTCGCCAAAGTCATACTCTCGCGTTGAATTTTAACTCCTTCCTTAGCCTCGATTGACTGATGTAAACCCTCGGAATATCTACGGCCTGGCATCATACGACCAGTAAATTCATCAACAATAATTACTTCACCGTCACGGACAACATAGTCGCGGTCTTTTTGAAATAGTGCACGTGCTTTTAAACTGGACTCCAATAAATGAACAGTATCAACATCACTACCAGTATATAAATTATCAACCTTAAACCAGACCTCTGCTTTTCTTACCGCGTCCTCAGTAAAAGTTGCCGCCTTCATTTTTTCATCAACATTGTAATCGGTGTTTTCTTGTAGAGTCGCAACAAACCTAGCCGCCTCATAATATTTCTCAGCTGCCTCTTCAGCGGGCGCGGAAATAATAAGTGGAGTCCTAGCTTCATCAATCAATATTGAGTCGACTTCATCGACAATGGCAAAATATAAATCTCTCTGCACCATTTGCGACTTTTCCGCTACCATATTGTCGCGCAAATAATCAAAACCAAATTCATTATTGGTGCCATAGGTAATGTCGGCCTGATAAGCATCACGACGAGCGACCTCGCGCATTTTGTCATAACTTTCATCCTCACCTTTCACACTACTGTCAAAAACAAAAGCACGCATATGGTTAATGCAACCGGTGCTTAATCCTAAACAATCATAAACTTGCCCCATCCAAATAGCATCACGTCTTGATAAATAATCATTGACCGTTACTACGTGAACACCCTTACCCGCCAGAGCATTTAGATAAACAGCCGCAGTAGCGGTTAACGTCTTACCTTCTCCGGTTCTCATTTCTGCGATTTGTCCGCGATGCAGAACCATACCGCCCACCAATTGGACATCAAAATGCCTCTGACCAAGTGTCCGCTTACCCGCTTCTCTAACACAAGCAAAAGCCTCGGGTAAAATATCGTCTAGCGTTTCACCCGCTTGCAAACGATTTTTAAACTCGATGGTTTTATTCTTTAATTCCTCGGCTGATAATTTCTGTATTTCAGCTTCCGCGGAATTTATTTTGTCCAAATACGGTTTTAAGTTACCAACCTCCTTCGCATTCGGATCACCAAATAATTTAGTAAAAAAAGACATATAGAGTACGATTTACTCTACTATTTTTTGGCCTCTTTGACAAGCGTTAACCCTTTTGGCCAAAGAAAGAATAACCAATTATTTTGTAAGCGAGTTTAGCAGTTAAAAAGTCACCAGCTGGCATCCCTGGTATAGGCGCCAATTCAACTATATCAGCGCCGACAATTTTCCTTTTTTTTGCTACAGCTTTAATCAAATCCAAAACTTGTTGCCAACCGAGGCCTCCGGGTTCAGGCGTACCAGTACCAGGAACCAATGTTGGGTCGAGACCATCAATATCAAAAGTTAAATAAACTTCGTCGCTAAGCTGGTTGATGATTTTTTCAATCGGCACGTCCGTGCCATAAAAAATATTTTTAGCCAAGTTAGACTTTTTTATAAATACCACCTCTTCTTCGCTAACTGCTCTAATACCAACTGCCACATGCGGCACGCCTAAATCATAAACCCGCTTCATAGCGGAAGCATGGCTATAAGGCGAGCCCTGATACTCATCACGTAGATCAGTATGCGCATCTATCTGTAAGACCGATAATTTTTTATACTTTTTCTTAAAAGCTTCTACCACACCCGGAGTAATTGAATGTTCACCGCCTAGAATCAAAGGCCATTTATTTTCTTTTATAATTTGGCTAACGGTTTCGGTAATTCTACCACTCATAGCCTGTGGACCTCTAACATCCGCCTCCAGTTCGGGTAACGTAAAAAAACCCAACTTGGAAAAATCCTTGCCTAGTTCTAAATCCCACAATTCTACATGGCGAGATGCCTCAATAATAGCTGCCGGGCCTTTGTTTGCTCCACCGCCATAGCTCGTCGATGACTCATAAGGAATAGGTAATACCGCAACTTTTGCCTTGGCCCAAGTTGGTTCAACTACTCCACCAAAATTATATGGTTCTTTGGGAAATTTAAGTTTCATACTATTTAATAATTTGTGAAATTAAAACGACGAGCGTAATAATGGCAAACCACGCACAGGTGACGATAACTAATTTAATAGCCTCTTTTTTGGCGCCATCCAAATACATGGTTATGGCCTTACCAAACATCAAAATAAATAAAAATGCGGCCGAGAGTGAAAACAGTGACAACATAACAACTGGGATGAGAAAGGACTTATCGTCTGAACCAAAAATCGCTTCACCATTAAACATTAACCAAGAAATTAAACCAATATAAGCGGACATACCTAATGCCTGCCACAATCCGCGCCAAATTATTTTATTATCCATAAAATTAACTCCCTAATAATAATTACCAACCGAATTCCTTACCTACTTCTTCTGCTGACTCACGTTTTCGCGCCACCGTCAGAACCCCATTTTGCGCAATGATCTTTGCTGGACTAGACAGAAGACAGTGGTGCGACGCTAGGGAATCTTGATAGGCCCCGGTACCCATTATAGCCACAAATTGCTGGTTGCCATTTTCAAGATCTTCTAAACGCGGTAGTAAAATATAATTACCGCCAGCGGTGTATTTATCATCAGAATCGCAAGAAAGCCCAACCAACCAAACTCGTGATAATTTTTTCGCGTCCAAATTATTTACCGGAATGACCTGCCATTTTTGATGAATGGCCCAAGTGTCTTTTAGATCATTCATAAAACTTCCATCTACCACATACCATTTTCTGGCCGTGGCTTTTGCCACAATATCTTTCTCATTCAAAACCCTATAAACAGTAATTTGGGCTGGCGCCACCATGTAGCTCCCCCATTCCACCAAAATATCTGGATTAGGAACGCCGGCCTTGTCAGTCGCGCGCTGAATTGTTTTCACAATTCTCCTAATTACTGACTCAGTCGAAAACAAAGGCTTACCCTCATGTGAAACTGGCAAACCGCCGCCAATATCAATCATATCCAAGTTAGGATTATTTTTATGAAGCTTAACATAGAGATCAACCGCTTTCTTAAGTGGCGCGATCATTCCATCCTGATACTCAATTTGCGTTGACATGTGGTAGTGCAAAATTTTCAGGTTTCTAATGCGACCTAGCTCCAGTATTTCTTTGGCCGAAAGCCCAAAACGACCAAATTTCTTATCCCAATGCGCATTTATTTTTACATCCGGATCCAGACGTATACCAACCTCGCCCTTAAAATTATTTAAAGCTGCCAACTCAACCTTATCTTCAATAATCGGCGTTATTTGTAAACCCTTATCTCTTAATTCACTGATCAACGACAAATAATAGTTCGTTTTTGGACCATTACAAATTACTCGAATGCGATTATTAAACTGACCTTGCTCCCACAGCCTTTTCACCAACCACAGCTCGTTAGCTGAAGTCACTTCCAAATTACCACCCTCGGAAATAATTGGCAGAACAAATTCCTTATTTTGGTTAACCTTCATGGGGTAGTGATAAAAAAACTTTCCCCGATAGCGCAAGCTTTTAATAACTTTGTTAAAGGTGTTCATCAAGTCTTGCAGACGACGCTCAATAACAAACGGAAAAACTAATTCTAAGGAAGTGCCAAACTTTTTGGTCAGCTCATAAATATTGTATTGGTAATTACCCTCATGGACGACTAAATCTCCGTTTTTGTTAATATCAAAAAATTCTGAATTTAAATCAGCGCGACCAAGTTTCCAAAATTGTTTGTGTTTATTCATCTCGAACGACTTTCTTGTCTATTAACTTACCCTTCACCTTACCCAACTGAATCTTTATTTTTTGAACTACATTATCAATGGCCTTATACATATCACGCGCTTTCCCCTCAGCCTCAATATCTGGACCAGGCACTACCACCCTGGCCTTGGCGGTAAATTCCGTGCCACTAGTTTTACTCTTTTCACTTTGCAGTTCGAAATGAACCGAAATGATTCTTTTCCATAAACGGCCAAGTTTTTGCGTTTTTAAAGTAGCAAAATCTTTCAAAGCCTTAGTTAGAGGAAAATTTTTAGCGCTGACAATAATATTCATAATATTTTAGTAACTTAATTTTAATTAAAACCAACCTGCTTGTAAATACTTAAAGCAAAAATAACTCTAAAACCCTATATACTGGACTTCTTCTCTCAATTCAACCCCAAATTGATCCCTGACTTGTTGCTTAATAAAAGAGACCAGCATTACCACATCCTCAGCCCTGCCTTGACCACTAGGGTTAATTATATAATTGGCATGCTTAGGAGAAACTTCCACTCCGCCCATTTGTTTACCTTTCAACCCAGCTTGATCAATCAACCAGGCCGCTGGAATCTGTTTCTTCAACAAAAACTCTTCCAATTTATCTCGACCGGCCAATTTAGTGCGCATTTCGTCAATCTCTGAATCTTTAAGTTCGTAGTTTGTAAAAATGCATCCGGAAGACGGCATATTAATCGGCTGGTTTTTTCTCATTTCTACATATTTTTTCATTAATTCACGAGATGTTGCTATATCCCCCTTATTTAATTTGAAACTAACTTCCAAAATTATTTCTCCATTTTTTTTAAAAGCCGACTGACGATAGCCAAATTTACACGCGCGCTTTGTAAGCGAAACAATTTTATCTCCCTGCAACGCCGTTACCCGCGTCACCCAATCACCAATACTTCCACCCGTAATTTGCGGCAAGCCGGCATTCCCATAAACACCTCCACCAACAGTTCCGGGTACAGCTACCAAGGGTTCTAGACCGCTAAGTCCAGCCTCCACGGTTTTGCTTGCTAGAAAACCCATTTTCACACCTGCCTCCGCAACTAATTTTAAACCACTAATAGAAAAATGCTGATTTTTGGCGATTATTACCAAGCCATTGAAACCATTGTCCGAAACCAAAATATTTGCTCCTCCACCCAGAACTTTTACTGGCACTTCCAATTCTGCGGCAACCTGAACTGCGTTTGTTAATTCACTAGACGAAAAAGCTTCAAATAAATATTTGGCTGGACCACCAATTTTAAAATTGGTATAAGGCGCCAATTGTTCATTGGTTTTTAATCCAGTTAAATTCTCACTCAGTGTTTTTAGTATATCTGCCATACGGTAACTTTAGCCTAGACTAAGGTAGCTTAACAATCAAATTAAAATGTTTGTTAAAACCCCGATATTTATTACATTTTTAATGAATAAGTGGCTAATATTAGGTTTAATTTGTTATTTTTTGCCTAATAACTATTGACAAAAAGGGTATTTTGGTATATACTGGCTTGTTAACATTAAAAACTCGAATCCAATGTAAGTGCCCTTCAAGTGCTTGGGGGCAGAACAAAGGTGTTTATCTAGGTATCAGAATTTAACAAGCACAACCGGTTGCAGTCGAAAAAGCAGAAACGGAAAGCTCAAAACTCTGATATC
>CAYGFD010000018.1:0-4946 GCA_964349095.1 uncultured Gammaproteobacteria bacterium | reverse complement strand
TAAGCGCACCTTGCAGTAGCAGGTAGCGCTGTGAAAAACGCGATCGAATAATTCAGCCCTACGGGGCCATATAGCCACTAGGCTACGGAAGACGGCGGGAGACCCCGAGTCAAAGCGGACACAGTACGTAAGTGCTCCAAATTACTTGCGGTAATACCCCAACAGCTTCCACGGAGGAGCAGTTCCAACGCAGAACTTCGCTCCTCCACTTTTCCAAGGTCACCTTCATAGGCGACTTTAGAAAAGGTAGAACATTAACAATTATCTTTGTCATTAACTTGGAGGAGAGAGTTTTTGCCTTCGGGCTAATGAATGACTGACTTGGACGGTTTGGTGCAAACTAAATTATCCATGAGAGGTCATTCGGTCTTGGATAGCGTCACTTCGGTGATCATAAATCCAAGCATACTTCCTCCAGATTAATGACAAAGATATAATCAATCACTTCACTAAATCCGTTAAACGGAGAGGAGAATGCAATGAAAAACTTTTGGATGGCTGCCCTTGTCGCCTTCACGGCGATCTTCTTCAACACCGGATGTGCTCAGAAGAGCATCTTCCGCGACAGTCCTTTGCTCGTCAAAGGATTCATCGGCCTGGGTTTCATGACCAACAACGAAGGCGGAGAATACTACCGCGTCCTGATTAACAGGTCCGAAGGTGACCCTTACATCGGCGACATTGGACCTTATGAGTCCAAGATCTTCGACGCTGGCTGGGGTTGGAACTACACCCCCTCTGGCAAGGGCTATCGAGCCAAGGTCACATTCCAGAAAATTACTCCGGATGGAAAATTGTACGGAGTATCCAAGGTCTACTCGATCGTCATGGGTCCCGGAGATATTCCGACCATCAACGTCCACCCCTTCAAGTAAGTGGTTCTACCTCAAAAAAGGGCCAAGTCTCAAAACAACGAGACTTCGGCCCTTTCTTTTTTTTAATTAATTTTCATTTATTAACTAAATTCACTACCTGTAGTCAGACCAAACTTAGCAATCAACTTCTCCCCCACCTGCCAAACATCACCGGCACCCATAGTTATTACCAAATCACTCCTAGTCAAACTTTCTGATAAATATTTATAAACCTCATCAATAGTTGCAATGTATTTAGCATTTGCATTATTCTTTTTTATTTC
This sequence comes from uncultured Gammaproteobacteria bacterium, assembly GCA_964349095.1. Classification (GTDB taxonomy): domain Bacteria; phylum Patescibacteriota; class Patescibacteriia; order Veblenbacterales; family UBA10138; genus UBA10001. Next base: position 3,808 of record CAYGFD010000018.1, on the reverse strand, counting down.
ATCAACAAGCATTTGTGCATTAATTTTTCCTGCATTTTCTCGAGCTGAAGCGTAAATATCCATAACAATTACTTCATCAGCTAAATTAAAGCTCTTAGCAAATTCATCGAGTAACGCCTCGGTTCTAGAAAAAGTGTGAGGATGAAAAACAACACGAATAACTTTATAAGGATAATAATCCCGAGCGGCTTTCAAGGTCGCCATTATTTCCCGCGGATGATGAGCGTAATCATCGATCAAGGTAGTTTGATTGGTTAGTTTACCTTTTTCTTCAAAACGACGGCTGGTGCCTAAAAATTCCGCGAGCGCCTTTCGCACGTTCTCAATATCCACGCCCAAAGCAGTGGCACAGGCTAGAACGGCTAAAGCATTGGATACATTGTGGCTACCAACCAGCTTCAACCAAAAGTCACCCACAAATTCTTCGCCATGTGACGCCGAAAAATTCCAACGCCCTTGGTCAAGCCACATCCTAACTAATTGCCATTGTCCACCAGTTAAACCATAAGTCACTATCTGTTCTGGTTTTAAACCAGCCTCGGCCAGTGCGCTCATTACTTCAGCATCATCATAATTTGCGATCACCTTACCATCAGCGGGTATTTTCTTTAAAAACTCAACAAAAACTTTTTTATAATCCTCTTTGCTTTTAAAATAATCCGGGTGATCCCAATCAATATTTGTAACAATAATTGTTTTCGGAAAATAATATTGTAATTTGTTTTGATACTCATCTGCCTCAAACACAAACAAATCGCTCATACCAATTACGGCGTTACCACCAAACTGCGTCACTGGCGTGCCAATAATGGCTGAAGGATCTAAATTTGCTTGCTTTAAAACAAATGATAACATGGCCGTGACCGTGGTTTTACCGTGACTACCACAGACGGCTACTGACTTTAGATCTTTACTCAAACTACCAACCGCCACGGGATAAGTCATCAGTGTTATACCCTGTTTCTTGGCTTCTGCAATATCTGGATTAGACTCATTATAGGCAGTAGAATAAATCACTAAATCTACTCCGCGTGGTAAATTTGCGGAATTATAACCTTCCGCTACATCAATACCGTGTTTTTTTAAAACCTCATCTGTATTAAACTTTTCTACTACATCAGAGCCAGATACATTTTTTCCATGGGCCTTAAGTAGTAAAGCCAGACCAGTCATACCCTGGCCTTTTATACCCACCATAAAAATCTTATTTGAACTATTTAGATCCATATTTATTTGCTATTTGTAATACTAGGTCGGCAAACTTCTGACCAGAGTTTACATCATATAGTAAATTGATGTTTTTAGACAAGTCACTCAAGGTTTCTTTATTAGAGTATATTTCCCGTATTTTCTTTGTGAAATCGGCGCTAACAAGTGTGCTTTGATCCAGCACCACCGCCGCTTGATGCTTTAATAAATATTCAGCATTATCTTCTTGGTGCGAATTAGGTATAGGAATAATCACTGCCGGTTTTCCCAAAGCTGCTAACTCAGTAATAAAACCAAGCCCTGCCCGACTAACAACTAAATCGGCTATTTTTAATAACTCCGGCACTTCTTCCACGCCAAATTTTATAGTATGGAAACCATTCGCACTAAAACTCTCATCATAATTCTGACCGACCAAATTCACGACCTGAAAATCATCTTTCAACCCATCGTAACTATCGGCCATTAAATGATTAATAAACTCAGCTCCCGTACCACCACCAACTGCCAAAATCACTGGAAGTGTCGGAGTTAAATTATATTTTTTATAAATGTCCCCCTTATCAGTTTGGCTAAAAATAAATTTTCTTACTGGATTACCAACTACCGTCACCTTCTTGGTTGGAAATAACTTAGCCAACTCTGGCCAGTTGACAGTGATGGCGATGGCGAAAGACTTTAATAATTTATTAGAAAGGCTGAGTCGCAAATCTTGTTGATGGATTATAAAAGGGATATGTAAAATATTAGCCGCCCAACCCACTGGCACACCAACATAACCACCAGCCATGACGATGACTTGGGGGCGAATATCATTTAAAGTAGCAACGGCCTGCGCCCAACCGGCAAAAATTTTGAACAAATCCAAAAAATTTAAAAAACTAAAATAGCGTCGCCACTTACCACTGCTAAGTGCGATAAACTTAATCCCCGCTTTATCTACCAATAATTTTTCCGGACCATCTTTAGTACCTAACCAAAAAAACTCTACCTCTGGATTTTGCTCCTTAATTATTTCGGCCAGTGCCAAAAGTGGCGTCACTGAGCCTAAAGTGCCTCCACCAGAAAATACTATTTTCATCGCCTTTCCTCCGTCTTTCTGGTCTGACCAGAAATATTTACAACTATCCCTAGCGCCGCCAAGTTAACGGCCATCGCCGTGCCACCATGAGAAACTAATGGCAATGGAATTCCTGTTAGTGGTAGTAAATTCAACATGGCAGCTATGTTAACAAAAATTTGCAATCCCAGCCAGCTCATAATCCCAATTGCTATTAAACGCCCTAAATTATCAGGAGCGGTTTTACTTATTTTAATTCCCCGCAAAATAAGCGTGGCCATAAGTATCACCAGAGCGGCGGTTAATAAGAAGCCCAGTTCCTCAGCGACGATTGGAAAAATAGAATCTCCCGCCACCTCTGGCAAATATTGATATTTTTGTCGGGAATGACCAAGCCCGACACCCCAAAAACCACCTGAACCGACGGCCAGTAGTGCCTGATTTATATGCCAACCTATATTAAGTGGGTCAGAATCTGGATTAAGAAACACTGTAAATCTTTGCAGACGATAAGGAGCTATTTTTATAAGCACCATAATACCGGCAAAACCAGCGACTATAAAAGACAGTAATACGCTAATGCGAGCACCAGCAGCAAAATACAAAATAGCTGAACTCATAATCACCACCATCATCGTACCCATATCTGGCTGTAGAATTAATAACACTACTGCCAAACTTAAAAAAGTTAAAAAAGGTAAGACACCGTTTTTTAGCGACCTGATATTTTCCCAACCCTTTTTATCAAACCAATAAGCCAAATATAATATAAAAAATAATTTAAAAAATTCCGAAGGCTGAATACTTATTGGCCCAAAATGAAGCCACCTACTTGCTCCGCCTAACTCTACACCAACTCCCGGAATTAAAACGGCTATCAACATCAAAACGCTTATACCCAAAAAAATAGCTGCGTACTTGGATGTAATATGGTAATCAACTCTGCTTAAAACAATAAAGGCTACTAACCCAGGAATAACACCAAAAAGTAGCTGTCTAGTGAGATAATGATAGGCGTACCCATGTTCCTGAAGGGAAACTACCGAAGATGCCGATGACAACATAAGTAGGCCAATAACGGCAATGACCCAAACTAGCCACACAAAGACACTGTCAACTTTATGTTTGTATCCTGAACTTAACATTATTTATTTATCACAAATTTAATAAATTGCCCTCCCCTGTCCCACTCATTTACAAATAACCCAAAACTAGCTGCCCCCGGAGATAATATTACTCGATCACCAGACACCGCCGCGGTCCTGGCTGACTTAACCGCCTGCTTCATATCTTTCGCTCGAAAATGTTTCACCCCTTTTAAATTATTTTTTAAAAGTAAATCAGTGGCTGAACCAGGCAATAGAATTAACTGCTTAACGCTTTTTTTAATCACCTTGGCCAAATTACTATACTCTAAATTTTTATTTTTTCCTCCAGCAATTAAAATAGTTTTTTTATCATTAAAAATATTTAAGGCCGCTATAGTCGCCTCCGGCGTAGTAGCAGTGGTGTCGTTGTAGTATTTAATGCCAGCTATTT
>CAYGFD010000017.1:10861-14077 GCA_964349095.1 uncultured Gammaproteobacteria bacterium | reverse complement strand
AGGCCTATTGCCAGGCAATCATTAACCCCAAGTTAGATAAATTTAGGGCCAAGTACTCAAGTCTATTAAAAAATCCTGCCTAAACATCAGACAGGATTTCCTGAGACCACGCTTCGGTTTCGAACAGGTTTAAACGGAAGGTTATAGATTCAATATATAAGTCACGGTGGGGCAGCAACATAAAGTCGGGTCCGATTTCAGTGCGTAGCAAATAACTAAAATAGTCGATATAGTCAGGTCCGAGCAAGATGAAATGGCATCTTGGTAATACTTGCCGGACTCGGCGAATGAAGTAGAAGGCGCTGAAAGAGAGTAGTGATACATTAGCTGGGGTCATATTGGCCGCCGACCGCTGGTCATCTTTAGATAGAAGTAGATCAATGATAGCGGTATGCTTGCAAGTTTTGGTATCGGAGTAGAAGTTTTTCTCAGCAACTTTGAGATTGTGTCGGCAGGTTACCCGACCGGTTCTATGCATTTGATCCAAAAAGGTTTGGCACGCAATGTGAATCTTACGGCGTCGACAAAATGATCCGCTGAGTATATAAAAATCAGACTTTAGACAAGGCGTATATTCATCCATTTTTTCCTCCGTTTTTGAAAGGACAACTTTTCATTACTTTATCATTTTGAAAATAGATGTCAAAATAACATCAATGAATAAAGGAATTAAGTCGACCGAGAATTTAAATCATTTCAAATGCCACCATTGTGCTAAGTGGTGGACTATCGGCGATGCGCCCAGCAATAAGAAGTTATGGTTTTGCCCCTGGTGCGGCGAGAAGCAGGGTTTTAAAAAAGGTAAAAAAGTGATAAAGTAGCAATATGAAAAAGGTCAATACAATATTGGTTCTATTTTTATATGCCTTTGTCTTATTGGCGCCTGGGGTTATTTGGTGGAATTTAAGCAAGGACGCATTTAATGGAACAATCGACGTCGCGCTGTTTTATGGTTTATTTTTCCCGTTACTAGGTTTATATGCTCTATCTTTTTTATGGATTGAATTCACCTTGGGTGCCTGGCGGACTGTCTTAAATAAAATTTTCAATCCCACTAAACTATTGGCGTTTCATGTGGCTGAAGGTATTTTTACTTTCCTTTTCGCTTTTTTACATCCGCTATTTTTATTTTTATTAATCAAAGTTAGTGGAGGCGGATATTTTCAAACACTTACCAGCCTTTCATACCCGTTAAAAACTTATTGGCTAATAGGAAACGCCGCTTTACTGTTGTTAACCGTGGCAGCAGTCGCTGGGATAATGCGCCGAAATAAATTTGTTGTTAAGTATTGGAAATACCTACACTATTTAAATTATCTGGTTTTACCTTTTGTTCTGATTCATTCTTGGTTTATTGGCAGTCACGTTCAGGGTAGTGCCTTCGAGCCAATTTGGTATTTTTTTACAGCATCGTATATATTTTCTGTAACTCAATCAGTAACGCGTAGAATGGGTCAACCCGGTAAATCTGCCACGCTAAGCCCGCAGACTGCTACAGTAATGGGGAATAAATAAAATGGCTTTCAGAACCTTTGACGCACCCCCGGAGACGGCGCACAAGAGTCATAAGCCGTCTAAACCAACAGTCACGCCAGCTGCGGTTTTTTTGGTAATGTTGTTTGTCATAACAATGCTTATTTTACAAGGTCGGGCCTTTTACGATGTAAATAGATTATTCAATTTGGACTATTCTGCGTGTGTCGGTGATCAAGGTATGACTGATGCGTGTAATGAGTATTACTATTATTGGAATCGGGCTTTAACTTGGAGCTATGTGAGTGTCCCATTGTTGGCGGGCTATTTAATACTGAGCCTGGTTTTAAGGAAGAAGAAAACTCTTAATTGGCAGAAAGCCTTTTACCGAGCATTTATTTTTTTGACATTTGTTGATGGTGCGGTAATTTTTACTTACGCATCAATGTTTTTATTTAGATTTCATAGGATGCTGGCTTGGTATGTAATGTTTGGGACGGCGGCGGTTTTACTCGTATCGTTGATTATTTTTATAGATAAAAAGAATAGAAAGAAAAACGAGCCTGAGGAAGGAGAGGATCATTAATTATGTCAAAGATCAAAAAAAATAAAGTAGCTATTTTAGATATAGACGGAACAATATTCCGTTCGTCCCTGCAAAGGGAATTGTTAATGTCTTTGGTTCACTACGGTGTTTTTCCGCCGATTGTTCGAAAGGAGTTAGAGAAGAATTATTTTGCCTGGGTTCATCGGGCGGGTTCCTACGAGGAGTATATAAATACAGTAGTCCGTGCTTATGCTGAGCGCATTGGCGGTGTGTTGTTGAGTGATGTAAAGCGGGTGGCAGAAATTGTCATCTCTCAGCAAAAATACAGGGTATATGCATACACTAGAGATTTAATTAAGGACTTGCGCAGCAGTTATCGATTGATTGCTATTTCCGGATCACCAATTGAGATCGTAAAAGAGTTTAATAAGATTTGGAAATTTGATGCGGTTTATGGGATGGTATTTGGTACAAAAGGAAACTCATATACAGGTGAAGTTAAGTTTCTACCTATAAATAATAAACGAGCTGTCGTTGAACAATATTTAGCTGAGGAGAATCTATCACTCAAAGGTTCGGTGGGGGTAGGTGATACAGAATCCGACGCATCATTTTTGGATATAGTTGATAAGCCAATTTGTTTTAATCCTAATCAGTCTTTATATAGGATTGCACAAAAAAAGAAATGGCAAATTGTGGTGGAAAGGAAAGACGTAATATACAAGTTATAAAAAAGCCTTCTTTGGGAGAAGGCTGGGGGGCGAACTAAATCGAGAAGGAGCGAATGACCTGAGGGTCGATCGGGCTTTTTATAAAATGTGTTTCGGTTGCGGAATTGACGCTGATTAAAGGTTTGAGAAACTCTGAAAATTTATCTACTCGTTCCAGAGCAGTCAGGCCGACGATGTCGGGGTTCTGCTCATCCAAAATTATATGAGCAGGCTGCCAGTTAGCGGCGATAACCTGCGAATCTTGAGATAAATCTCTGATAGAGGTTAAATCATGTTTACCACCAAGCAACTCAGTACATTTAGCAGAAGCCACCTCATCGTGGATGATTAATAATATCCGACCCATAATACACCTTTGATTATTATTTAAAGAGCAACAATGAAATTGTGTAGATATTATAAGAGAATTTGGAAATTTGTGGTAGTATAATTTTATGGATATATTAGCACATGGACTTTGGGTAA
>CAYGFD010000017.1:0-10761 GCA_964349095.1 uncultured Gammaproteobacteria bacterium | reverse complement strand
GGAAATTTGTGGTAGTATAATTTTATGGATATATTAGCACATGGACTTTGGGTAAATGTAATTTACGCCAAATCAATAAAAAAAGAGCGCTGGATTGCAGCTTTATTAGGTATAGCGCCCGATCTTTTGTCTTTCGGCATTTTTTTTATTCTCGGTTTGTTTGGAGGATTTAATTTTGGACCGCCAAACATTAGCCAAGTTCCTGGATATGTTTTTAGTCTATACAATATTTGGCATAGTATTTTTACTTGGTCAGTGATATTTTTTTTAGTTTGGGGTATTTTAAAAAAGCCTTACTGGCCGTTACTGGCGCCGTTGATTCATATAGCGATTGATGTGCCACTTCACGATATTAATTTTTTTCCAACGCCATTTCTTTGGCCGGTGTCGGATTATAAATTTGATGGATTTTCTTGGGGAGTGGGCTGGTTTATGATTTTAAACTACGCAGCCTTAATCATTGCATATCTCGCTTGGTATATTATAAAGTGGCAAAAAACCAAGAAAGTGGCATAGTTGTGGGTTTTTTAAGGTTATGATAGGATTGTTGTTGTTAAACCCTATTAAGGGCTTATTTAAGTACCATGGATAAAGATAATTTTAATAAAAATATAAATAACAATTCAAAGCAGGGGGGTATTTCTGAATTTTTTAGCTGGATAGGCAGGCCATTTCGTTCTTTGTATCGGGCTCTGTTTAGTAATTTTACTGGCCGAAAAAAGGTTTGGTATACCTTTGTATTAATTATATTAGTTTCTTTGTTTACTGGGTTAATGGATTACCCGGGAGTTCCACAATGGGTACCGTTAAGCAGTTTTTGGAATAGCCGACAATTTAAATTGGGATTAGATTTACAGGGTGGTAGTGAATTAATTTTTCAAGCGGATGTTAGTAACATAACCCCTGGGGAAGAAAAAAATGCCCTTGAGGGAGTTAGGGACGTAATTGAACGTCGTGTTAATTTTTTTGGCGTTTCAGAACCAATAGTACAAACTAGTCATGCGGGAGATAGTTGGCGAGTTATAGTACAGTTACCTGGAGTTAAGGACGTAAACGAAGCTATTAAGTTAATTGGTGAAACACCGATATTGGAATTTAAGGAAGCTAACAATGTTGCGCCTACCCCAGTAGATCCTAATGCAGAAAAGCAAGCCAAGGCCTTAGCGACAGATGTATTAAATAAAGCTAGAAAGCCAGGGGCGGATTTTGCCGCACTGGCTAAAGAGTATTCGACTGACGCTGGCTCTAAGGATAACGGCGGTGATTTGGGATGGTTTAGGGCTGGGGTGATGGTGAAGGAATTTGAAGCAGCTGTTAAGGCCTTACCAGTAAATACAGTATCCAGTAAATTAACTGAGACTCAATTTGGTTATCACATCATCAAGAAGACTGGCGAACGACAGGTTGATGAGGGTGGTACCAAAGTTACTGAGTGGCAAGCCAGTCATATATTACTTAAGCATGCTGAAGCGCCTGCTCAAGATCCTTGGATGACAACCGAGCTTTCTGGTAAAAATCTACAGCGGGCAAACGTGGAGTACGACCCAAATACTGGGTTACCGCAAGTGCAGTTAATTTTTAATGATGAGGGAAAAACTTTGTTTGCTGCAATTACCAAACGTAATGTTGGTAAGCAAGTAGCTATTTTTCTAGATGGTTATCCAATAAGTATTCCGACGGTGCAAACAGAAATAACTGGCGGTGAGGCAATTATAACCGGTGATTTCTCTGTGATTGAAGCTCAGCAGTTGGCACAAAGATTAAACGCCGGAGCTTTACCAGTGCCAGTTAGTCTTGTCAATCAACAATTAATCGATCCAGTGCTTGGTAAAGAATCTTTAGAAAAGAGCTTAATGGTTGGTATTGTCGGTATAGCACTTGTGGCTCTGTTTATGATTCTTTACTATCGTTTACCAGGGTTATTATCTGTATTGGCATTAGGTGTCTATACGCTTATAACTTTGGCTATCTTTAAGTTGTTTGTAACTTTAACACTCGCTGGTATCGCTGGTTATGTTTTGTCAGTTGGTATGGCGGTGGATGCTAATGTTTTAATATTTGAAAGACTTAAAGAAGAGTTGAAAGCCGGAAGAAGTTTGGTGCAAGGAATAGAGGAAGGGTTTTTGCGCGCTTGGTCATCAATTAGAGATTCAAACTTTTCCAGCATTATTACCTCATTGATCCTGATTTGGTTTGGAACGTCGGCTATTCGTGGATTTGCTATTACTTTAATTATTGGTATTTTAGTTAGTCTGTTTTCAGCCATTGTTGTAACTCGTACACTACTCAGGTTAGTGGCTGTTGGTAAATTAAGTGAGAAGACAGCGCTCTTCGGGTATAGAGTAAAAAAGGATACACAAACAGTATGATAAATATAATTGCTAATAGAAAAATTTCCTATATTATCTCAGGGTTATTAGTTGCTGCTAGTATTCTAAGTTTATCAATCTGGGGATTGAAACTGGGAATCGATTTTACTGGTGGATCCTTAATTCAGTTTAGCTTTGCTGGTGAAAAACCTGCTATTGCGGAATTGCATAGCGTAATAGAGTCTCTTCAGCTCGGCGTGCCAGTAGTACAACCGTCTGCTAGTTCAAAATATATATTAAGACTTAGGGATTTAACAGAAACAGAACACCAAACTTTGCTGGCCAAGGTTAAAGAAAAATACCCAGATTCAACTGAGGAAAGATTTGAAAATGTTGGTCCAACTTTAGGAGCTGAACTTGCCTCCAAAGCTTTATGGGCTGTTCTGGTAGCAATGATTTGTATAATTATTTTTATTGCCTGGGCTTTTAGAAAAGTATCTAAACCAGTTGCTAGCTGGAAGTACGGTGTCGCTGCGGTTATCGCCTTGGCCCATGATACGATCATTACACTTGGTTTGTTTGCTGTATTAGGGCATTTTTTAAACGTCGAGATTGATAGTTTATTTGTGCCAGCGATATTAACTGTTATTGGGTTTTCAGTACACGATACGATCGTTGTTTTTGACAGGACCCGTGAAAATTTATTTAGAGGGTCAGGGTCTGCATTTGCAGAAGTGGTGAACAAGAGCGTTAACGATACTATGGCTCGTTCAATCAATACATCCATGACCACGTTGTTAGTACTTTTGGCCTTGTATTTCTTTGGCGGAGAAACGATTCATTATTTCGCTTTGGCCCTGATTGTGGGTATTACAGTTGGAACTTATTCATCCATATTTGTTGCTTCGCCGATTTTGGTGGATTGGTTAGTAGTTCGTAAAAGGTAATATTGACACTCGAGCAAATAAAGTTATATACTCCCACTAGTAAAGTAGGAGTATGTTTGGATTATCAACAAAGGGAGATTATGGATTAAGTTTTTTACAGGAATTGTTTCATTCTGGTAATTCTTTAGTTAGTCTGCAAACCGTTGCTAAAGAGCGATCCCTGCCACTCAAGTATATTGAGAGACTAGCTGCTAAGCTTAAGACGGCTGGTATTATTGTTAGTAAAGAAGGCGCTCGGGGTGGTTATAAATTAGCCAGAGACGCCAAGGAAATTTCGGTACTGGAAGTGGTGGAGGTTTTAGAGGGGGATTTATCGCTGACCCCATGTACTAGGCATGGAGCCGACGCTTGTCCCCGAGCCTTAGAGTGTACGATGCGTGGACCGTGGTTAAATATTTATTCTGAAGTTACCAGTTTATTGAAAAACAAATCGTTATTTGATTTATTTAATAACTAATAAATTTATGTTTGAATTACCAAAATTACCCTATAGTTATGATGCTTTAGAACCTTATATCGACGCTCAGACAATGGAGGTACACCACACTAAACATCACCAGACTTATGTTAACAAGCTGAACGAGGGGTTGGCAGAGTTTTCAGACTTACTAAACAAGGACGTGGCTGAACTAGTTAGGGATTTAGACAAATTACCAGAGGCAGTAAAAAAAGTAGTAAGAAATCATGGCGGTGGTCATTTAAATCATTCTCTATTTTGGAAATCTATGCAGTCCGGAAGTGCTGATAATAAACCGTCTGGAAAAATATTAGAAGCAATAGTTGAAAGTTTTGGAAGTTTTGACGAATTCAAAAAGTTGTTTGGTGAGGAGGCGGCTAAACTTTTCGGTAGTGGCTGGGTGTGGTTAGTTAGAGACTCTGACGGTAAGTTAAAAATTGTAACGACGGCAAATCAAGATAATCCATTAACCCAAGGTTTAATGTTCATATTGGGGCTTGATGTTTGGGAACATGCTTATTACTTAAAGTATCAAAGCAAACGGCCGGATTATGTCTCCGCCTGGTGGGCAGTTGTTAATTGGTCTGAAGTTGAAAAAAGGCTCGATTGGTAAAATGGCAGTCCTACTTGAAATTAAGAATTTATCCGTTGCGGTAGAGGGTAAGGAGGTCCTGAAGGCTCTTGATTTAGAAATTAGACCCGGTGAAATAGTAGCTTTAATGGGGCCGAACGGGTCTGGTAAGTCGAGTTTGGCGCAAGCGATTGCTGGTCACCCGTCTTATGCTATAACTTTCGGTAGTGTAAAGTTGTCCGGTAAGAGTATAAAAAAACATAAACCCGAGGATATTTTAAAAAAAGGTATTTTTTTAGCTTTTCAAAACCCCGTATCTATTCCCGGACTTAATGTCGAAAGTTACCTTTATCATATTTATTCAAACCTACATTTAGATAAAAAGTTGGGTGTGCTTGAATTTAATTCCAAACTTCTAAAATTAGCGGGAAGTTTAAAACTCGACTTATCTTTACTCAAAAGGTACTTAAATGACGGTTTTTCTGGTGGGGAAAAGAAAAGGCTAGAAGTTTTACAGTTGCATTTATTAGAGCCTAAATTGGCAATCTTGGATGAAACTGATTCTGGGTTAGACATCGACGCCATGAAGCTAGTTGCCGACAATATACAAAAGTTAGCCAAGCGAAATAAAATGGCGATCTTAGTTATTACTCATTATCAAAGATTTTTAAAAATGCTCAAACCCGGTAAAGTAATTGTTTTATCAAAAGGAAAAAAAATATCAAGCGGCGGCGCCAATTTAGTTGATAAGATTGAAAAATATGGTTATAGATCTCTGGTTAAATGAATAAAAAAATATTAAAATCAAACTATAAGTATGGGTTTCATGACAATGTTAAACCCTATTTTTCGATTCCGGCCGGACTTTCCAAAAAGGTTGTGGACGGAATATCGAGCATAAAGGGTGAGCCGGAGTGGGTTCGCCTATTTAGGCAAAAGGGATTAGAGATATTTTTTAAAAAGTCACTCCCGATTTGGGGTGCTGATTTGTCAAAAATTAATTTTGATAAAATTCAGTACTATATAAAACCGACGGAAAGGCAGGCAACTAAATGGAACCAAGTTCCGGGAAAAATTAAAAATACTTTTGATAAACTAGGGATACCACAGGCGGAGCAGAAATATTTAGCTGGGGTAGGGGCTCAATATGAGTCGGAAATGATATACCATAGTTTGAAGGAAGAGTGGTCTAGGTTGGGTGTAATCTTTTGCGACATGGACACGGCGGTTAAAAAATATCCGGATTTAGTAAAAAAATATTTAGGCACGGTTATCCCCGTAGCTGATAATAAATTTGCCTCCCTCAATACTGCCGTTTGGTCTGGTGGTAGCTTTGTTTATGTGCCAGAGGGTGTCCATGTCAACGTTCCCATGCAAGCATATTTTCGACTGAACGCGGCTAACATGGGGCAGTTTGAAAGAACGTTGATTATTGCCGAGGAGGGTAGTTTTGTAAATTATGTTGAAGGTTGTACCGCGCCTATGTACTCCGTTGATTCTTTGCACGCCGCGGTAGTTGAAGTGATTGCTCACAAACATTCCCGGGTTCGTTATACAACAATGCAAAATTGGTCTAATGACGTGTATAATTTAGTAACCAAACGTGCAGTCGCGCACGAGGGCGCAGTGGTGGAGTGGGTGGATGGAAATTTTGGTAGTAAAATTACCATGAAATATCCTTGCGTCATTCTTAAAGGTGAGGGAAGTCGGGCTGATATTTTATCCATGGCGATGGCGGGCGCTGGTCAAAATTTGGACGCCGGCGCAAAGGTTTACCATTTAGCAAAAAATACTTCATCAAGAATAGTAGCAAAGTCTGTTAGTCATCATGGGGGCCGCACTAGCTACCGTGGCTTAGTAAAAGTTGTCCCTGGCGCCGTTAATTGCAAAACAAAAGTGCAATGCGATGCTCTGCTGTTGGACAAATACTCACGATCTGATACATACCCGACCATGCAAATTGATGAAGCCACGACCCAAGTTGAGCACGAGGCGACCGTTTCAAAGATTGGCGAGGAGCAGCTGTTTTATTTACGATCCAGGGGGTTAACTGAATCTGAGGCGATTAATTTAATTATTGCTGGTTTTATAGAGCCGGTAGCAAAAGAACTTCCCATGGAATATGCTGTCGAATTAAATCGTTTGATTAGTCTAGAAATGGAGGGCTCGGTGGGATAATTATGACAAATTTGATATACAATCTAGCTGGGGCAAAGACTTACAATACAGCTTATTTGAATAAATTGCGCAGCCATAAAAAAAATGTAATTCTTTCCGAGAAAAAAAATACCGACTCTTTAAATATAAATTCCAGTAAGTTAAATATTTCAGTCATCGCCAAAAAAAAATGTAAAACCAAGCTCGCCATTATCGCAACTCATAGCTCATTCCTGAACTTAAAGGTGAATTTGGAAAAAGGCAGTAGTCTGGAAATAAATATTTTCATTTTTAATCCCCCACATTTTGCAAATAATACCGTGGTTAATTTAGCGGAAGGTAGCCATTTGCTATTGTCGAATGTAATTTTAGGTAACAAGCAGAGTGAGGTCGTTCTCAATCAAACAATAAATCACTTGCAAAAAAATACCAGGGCGCGAATTACAACCAGAAGAGTGCATTTAGAAAGTTCGCAAAGCGTTGTTCATGGTTTACTTAATATTGAAGCTGAGGCCAAGTTTACTGACAGTTATTTAAGCGATCGATCGTTATTGCTTGGCAGTCATGCCAAAGCCGTTGCTGTGCCTAGTTTGGAAATCAAAACCGACGCCGTAAAAGCATCTCATAGTGCGACCTGCACTCAATTGTCACCAGATCAGCTGTTTTATTTGCAATCACGGGGGCTGCCAGAAATAAAGGCCAAGGAATTGTTGATTAGAAGTTTTTGCCTCGATGTATTGCCGAAAGACTCTAAATTTGATAAAATGGTTAATCAGGAAATAACCAAATTATTAAATGTTGGTACCTAAAACGATTATTAAATATTTTCCTTTTTTTAAGGTTAGGAAACACGGGCGACCGTGGATTTTTTTAGACAGCGCTGCCTCAACCCAAAAACCAGATTCAGTCATAAAAAGTTTAACTAAGGTCTATGAAACAACCTATGCCAATATTCATAGGGGAATTTATGATATTGCTGAAAACGCGACTTTTTTATTTGAAGATACCCGAAAGACAATAGCTCGATTTATAAACGCTGGGGAACCGGCGGAAATAATTTTTACAAAAAATACCACTGAGGGAATTAATTTATTGTCATATACTTTGAGGTCAATACTGAAACCAGGTGATGAAATATTACTTTCAGAAATGGAGCATCATGCGAACATGGTTCCGTGGCAGCAGGCAGCCTTAGCGAGCGGTGCCAAACTCAAATTTATTCCAATAAAGAACGATTATAGGCTACAGATTTCTGGTTTAAACAAGTTAATTGGTGCGCGAACAAAAATTGTTAGTATTACCGCCATGTCCAATGTTTTAGGAACTGTTAATGATGTCAAAGCGATAGCAAAGCTCGCTCATGCTGTTGGTGCGCTGATGATTGTGGATGCCGCCCAATTCGCAGCGCATGAAGAAATTGATGTTCAAAAATTGAACTGTGATTTTTTGGTTTTTTCGTCACATAAAATATTTGGCCCAAGCGGTGTAGGTGTTTTGTATGGCAAAAGGAAATTACTAGAAGACATGCCACCATTCTTAACAGGAGGACACATGATCGATGATGTATCGTGGCGACAATCGACCTGGAATCAGATACCGGCAAAATTTGAGGCGGGCACGGCTGCGATTGCCGAAGTAATAGCTTTTGGCGCGGCTATTAAATTTATTAATAAAATTGGCTGGAAAAAGATTAAGAATTATGAAAAAAGTTTAACTAAATATACACTCGCACAATTACTCAAAATTCGAGGATTAAAATTATTTGGACCCAAGGATGCCGCAGATCGTGGTCCGGTTTTTTCTTTTACATTGAAGGGCGTACACGCGCACGATGTGGCGGGTATACTGAACGAATATAATATTGCTATCAGGGCGGGCCATCACTGTACAGCCCCATTGCATAAAAAATTAGGTATTGCAGCGACCGCCCGCGCTAGCTTGGCTATTTATAATACCAAGGAAGATGTAGATAAGCTGGTTGAGGGATTAGTGCGAGTAAAAAAGGTTATGAAGTAATTTATGGATTTATATCAGGCGAATATTCTAGAACATTATAAAAAACCCCATCGTCAGGGGAGGTTAAAAAAACCCAGTCATCAGGCTGATCACGGAAACGCGCTGTGTGGTGATACTGTTCGATTTCAGCTACAAGTTAAGAATGGAAAAATCTTGGATGTGGCTTGGTCTGGTGAGGGCTGTGTTTTGTCACAAGCATCGGCTTCGATACTGGCTGATGAAATTATTGGTAAGAAAGTTGTACAGGTAAAGAAGATTGATAATACTAAAATCGTCAAGCTTTTAAAGATTGAAGTGGGGCCAAATAGAATTAATTGTGCGACCTTAGCAATCGACACTATTAAACAGGCCTTAGTTAAGTAGTTTTTTACCTCTACTTATCGCAAACACGCCAAGTAAAAATAAGATCGCGTGGAAAAAGTGTTCTAGTACTTCGAGGTGAAAAATATCAAAAAGGTTTGGGAACGGAATACCGATTATTAACCATAACATTAACATAAATGTGGTTGCGTTTAGGTACCGCATTATGTAATTCCCATTAGGCTTATATAAGCTTATTGCTAATCCCCAAAAGCCAAATATTAAATAAACTACTGTTTGCCAGAGATCAAATTCGACGTATTCAGGTATTTTAACTATATAAATACCAGCAAATCCGGTTATTACCAGGACTAGACTAATTAGGCGTGTAAGGAATATTGTCATAGTTTAAGTTTAGTGATTTTACGTAAAAGAGCAATAACTTATTGCTAGAGGTCAATAAGTTGCTATAATTACCACATGAATAAAGTAACCGTAATAGGTGGCTCGACTTGGGATGTAATGCTAACTGCGCCCGAGGCCAGGTTAACAAAAAATTACACATCCGAGGGTGTAAAACAATTTTTAGCTTTTGAGTATGGTGCTAAAATCGATACTTCTAAGGCGGAATATTCATTTGGCGGTGGCGGAGCAAATGTAGCCGTTGGTTTAAGTCGTTTAGGGATAGCAGTGCGTTTGATTACGAGGGTGGGCCGTGACTGGCGGGGTAAAGAGATTGTTTCTCACCTCAGGCAAGAGAAAGTTAATGCAAGTGGTATTCAGTATGATAAGAAATTATTGTCGGCCGTCTCTTTAATTGTGACGGCGGGTGGGGCGCACGAACACGTAGCGTTTGTGGATAGGGGGGCAACGATTAATTTAGAGCCTAAGGGTAGTAATACGGAGTGGACATACTTAACTTCGATTGCCAATAATAACTGGTTTGCTAAAGTTTTGGTTTTTTTAAAAAACGAAGCGTCTAGGGGCAATAACATATTTTGGAATCCTGGTAGCCTCCAGTTGAAACAACCCCAAAAATTAAGAACCTTGTTAAAGTATGTCACTGTCTTAGACTTGAATAAATCTGAGGCAGAAAAGCTAGCGAAAGATTTAAGGCTGGCTAGTGGTTCGGTAAAAAAAGTTTTAGTGTCTTTGTATAAATTAGGCAGCAAAATGGTAATCATCACTTGTGGGTCGAAAGGGGCCTATTGTTATGATGGGAAAAATTTTTATTTTAAGTCTTCGTTTAAATTAAAACCAACAAATACAATTGGTGCTGGGGACTCTTTTGGCTCAGGTTGGCTGGCTGGATATTTACATTCAGGCGGTAGTGTCAAGAAAGCAATGGAGTGGGCCATGGCCAATAGTAATTCAGTTATATTGAACTCCGGCGCGCAGAAGGGTTTGTTATATCAATCTGAGGTTGGCAAGTTTGTTAACCGTAAAATCGGATAATAATGCGTAAGGTTAAGGAAAAGAAAATTGATTTGATGAATTCAAATTGGGTTTTTTTGGTTAACCGCAATATGTCGTACCTGCATAATTGGTTGGCAAATATTGGTTATGGCAAATATAACGGACTTTACGGGATATCCAAAAGGCTGATTACCTTAGGAATAATGAAGGGGATGAACGCGTCAACCTTTAGGACAGAAAAAGAGTCGTTGGAATTTACGAATCAATTATTAAGCAAGGCGCTGACGAGCGATGGCTTAAATAAATTAAGAGCCGAATATATAAAACGCGGCCAAAATTTAATGGAGGCTGCCAGGAGTTTGAGCTCAGCAAAAGTTAGTAATAGTAAGAAGTTATTAATTAACTATTTTGAGGCCTATAAAAAATACACGCCGACTTTAAATATTACTGCAATTGGTGGCGCCTATTTGACCAAAGAATTGTATCAAGTTTTTAGCGCACTGCAAGTGAAAACCGACTTTAATAAAGAGGCAATGAGTATTGTTACATTGCCTGATAGTCTTACTCCATCTGAAATCGAAGAAATTG
>CAYGFD010000016.1:0-16355 GCA_964349095.1 uncultured Gammaproteobacteria bacterium | reverse complement strand
TGGTAGCAAGCTAGTGATAAGCGTTGCTAGGTCGCTAACCTGTCTAAAGGATTGTTCTTTACGTCGCTCCACTATCGCCCGTGCAATTTTTTTTGCCTTCGGCTCCTCACCAAAATGTTTAAAAATATTATAAAGGTCTTCCTCTGGCCAAAAATTTAAAATGTCAGCCGCCGACTTTCCGTGTTCAGGATTAAAACGTAAGTCTAAATACCCATCGCCGCTAAATGAAAATCCTCTGGCCTCGTCTACTAGTTGGTTGGTCGACCAACCTAAATCGATTAAAACTCCCTTGATGTTAGAAAAATTATTTTCCTCAACTACTTGCTGAATGTATTCAAAGTTGGCATTAACAATTTGTATTCGGTTTTTAAAACTCGCTAATCTTTCCTTAACCAGCGCCACTGCTTTTGGGTCGGCGTCGAGTCCTAGCAATTTACCATCAGGCGCTACCTGCTTTAATAACTGTTCCGCGTGCCCACCGCCACCGAGCGTAGCGTCAACTACATTGTCACCGGCATGCAAATTTAAATTTTCAATTACCTCTTGAAGCAAAACCGGTACGTGAACCGATGGCATATTAAACACCTAAATCAGATAAAGCCTCGGCGATTTTTGAACTTGATTTTTCAGTTCCTTTTTTATAGGTCTCCCAAGCGGCTTTATCCCAAATTTCCAGACGACTATACAGGCCAGCGATGACTATATTTTTTTTGAGTTTAGCAAAACCTCTTAAATAATCTGGTATTAACATACGACCCTGGTTATCGATATCTACCGCCATGGCTCCAGCGAGCATCATTCTACCAAACGCCCGAGTAGAAGACTGGCTAATCGGCAGTTTTGATAACTTCTCGGCCATTGCCTCCCAAGCTAGTTTTGGATACAAAAAAAGGCAGTTATCTAGACCCCTAGTAACTACCGCGCCTTTGCCTAATTGCACTCTAAGTTTGGCAGGAATTTGTACCCTACCTTTTGTATCGAGGTTGTGCTGATATTCGCCTATGAACATAAAAGTTGGCGCTGTGTCAATAAATGTTTAGTAATATAGTGGCTTTATACACATCCGATACGACTTATCCCCACTTTTATCCACTTTCAACCACTCTTATACAATTTTACACCACTTAAAATCCAGTGTCAATTAAAAGCGCCTTACAAAAATACAATAAAAAAAACCACCGCTGTCAAGCGGTGTCAAACTCCTAAATTAAACTACTGCCGGATACTTGTACAGTGGTTCCGTAGCCCTACCCCACTTTGCCTTTTTTAATACACTGGGCAAATCTTTGACAATTGTCTCCCGTTTTACGCCAGT
Source organism: uncultured Gammaproteobacteria bacterium (assembly GCA_964349095.1). Classification (GTDB taxonomy): domain Bacteria; phylum Patescibacteriota; class Patescibacteriia; order Veblenbacterales; family UBA10138; genus UBA10001. The sequence continues at coordinate 15,040 of CAYGFD010000016.1, read as the reverse complement.
TACCGAAATACCTAACGACCACGCTAGTGCATTCGCTGTAGCGACTGCTATGCGCGAATTAGAAAAACCACCCGGACCAGTACAAACAGCAATTTTTTTTAAAGCGCCGAATTTAACTTTATTTTTATTTAAAAACTTTTCTATGTTTAACAGCAGTTGTTCACTAAGACCCTTAATAGATGCCACGGATGAATTTAAAACTTTACCATCTTTTAGTAGGGCTAAAACTAACTTATCATTTTGCGATATGGTGTCAACAAATAGAATCATAACTTACGCGATCGGTTGTAGGTCATCAACAACTACCACCTTATCACCGCTTAAAACTGTCAGTAAAAATTTATCACCTAAATTACGGCGCTCATTAAAATCCTTAACTGTTAAAAGCGTAAAATTTATTTCCCTACCAATTTCTCTTTGAAATTTTTCAATACCACTTACTAGTTTCGCTTTATTGACCTGTCCAACAATCAAAACGTCGGTTGGTGATTGTTTGGCGCCAGTAAACGAGCCGGTCAGTAACAAAAACTTTATCTTGCCTGCGTCTTTCATCGTCTTAATAAAGTTTTGTTCGAGTAATACCTCGGACTTTAAAACCAAATCTGAGAGCTCTTTAGCTAGAGCAAATTTTTTATTCAGCTGGTAAAACTTCTTATCTGCCCTTAAATCGGAAGTAATCAAACCAAATAACAATAAATTCGCCAACTCGCGCCTGACAGAGTTAAGCTGCTCATCAATTTTTCTGGTGATTTCTCGAACATAATAGGCGGCATCGGGATTTGATAAAAACAGTCTCAATAATTTAACCCGGGTCCGTGAACCAAATAATTGCTCTAACATAGATATACTATTATTTACCGTCTAATCTAGCTATAGTATACTGAACATTAGTCTAATGGTAAAGCGCTATTTATTGTATTTTAAATGAGCAATCAAAAATTATTACCCAAAATTGCCAGACTGGCATCCGAAAGCATCGACACACCCGCACTGGCTTATGTTTGGAGCCGCGGTAATGCGAACCTGCTTTTAATCGGCGAAATAAATTTGCCTTACGCCACCGCCCAAGGGGTCATCGCCAACATAATTTCTTTTATCGATGAAGTGTGGGCTAGCTCCAATTCACATTTAGATACGGCTGAGGAAACTTTAGAAAATATTTTGGTATCTCTTAACCAATTGTTGGCTAGAGTTTTTTCACCTTACCCATTTAATCCATCATCGCCCCGTTACCACCTAGCTATCGCCTTTTTTAGATACCCAGAAATAAGCTTGTCGACTATTGGCTCAGCTGGGGTTTTTATAGTATCGCCGACCAGATTCTCCAATGTGATAAAAAACAGCCAGATGGCCGAAGGCGAAATCGCTCCCCCGCCACCAAAAAAACCATTATTCACCCAAATTGTAACGGGGAAAATAAAAACCGGTGAATCACTATTATTAACCAATCCAGCGATACTGGACTACTTTTCTATAGAACAATTGAAGCAAATAATAAATAACTACGTCCCCGGGCAAGCTTCAATGATGATAAGTAACTTGTTGAAACAACTAGATCGTAAACCACCGGTCAGTTTAATTATTCTAAAACTGCAATCATTGACCCAGGGTTCAGAATCAGCTGCCTCAGTGCAAGGACTGATTGAGAAACAAAGTATAACTGATGACATTTTAAGTCCGAGCTTTTTTTCTAGTTTAACCAAAAGAGCAAAATCAATGATGGCCGCTTGGACAAAAAAGAAGGATGTTGCTATTCCATCGGTCTTGCCACAAAAAAACTCAATCAACCGTCAGCAGATAAATTGGCAAAAGGGCGTCAAATTTATAAAAAACATCCGCATCCCCTGGCGACGATCTGATATTAAATTACAATTGACTAAACTTTTAGAACAAATTATTTCTAATTACCAACATCTCTCGCAAAGTTATCGTATTATTTTTAATATTGTGATTGTTTTAATTTTTATCCTCTCTTTCAGTATCGTTAACTCTGGAAAAGATAAATTAACCCTCGTCGCTAACGCCGAATTTCAGCAATTGAGTTCAGAAATCAACCAAAAAATCGGAGAGATTGAGGCAACCGCTATCTACCAGGATGAACAAAAACTAGGGGCCCTAATTGCCGAAGCCCAAGACTTACTAAAATTACTGCCACAAAAAAGTTCGGAACAGCAACAGCAGTATCAAAATCTACAAACTAAAATAAATACTTTGGCTGAGCGATCGCTAAAGCAAGTTACTATTAACAACCCGGAAATTATTGCTGACCTATCAAGCCTCGGCGCTCATAATTGGCGTGGTTTAATTGTTGATGGATCAGCCACACTAGCATTTGCTGAAGACGGCTCCATCGCCACAATTGAAACAGGGGCGGTTAAAATAATTAATACCCTACCCCCAGAGGCAAGACCACTGGCGCAGGGATATAAGGTAAATGACAATCTCGTGCTTTTTTCATCTACCGGTAACGTGAACACAATTTATGATTTCAAAAAAAATTCCTTTAATATTATAAAAAATACTGTCCCTGAGTTTATTGATGCGGCTGCTTATGAAGGTAGTCGACTTTATGCCCTGGCCAGCAATCCCCGATACATCTTTAGAATAAATGTTAGCGATAACAGTATTTCAGGTCTGACGCGTTGGCTAAAGGTACCGGAAAATATTCCCGCCGCTTCTGCTTTAACTGTGGACGGCTCAATCTTTGTTTTAAATAACTCAATAATCGAAGAATATGTCCGAGGATCTAAACGTGAATTTAGCTATGTTATTAATCCGACTCTTAAAAATCCCAGTAAAATTTTGACCGAAAATATTGATGGACCTCTATATATACTGGATAAAGACACCAACCGCGTGGTTATTTTGACTAAGGAGGGAGTGTTAACCCAACAACTGTTGTTTCCATCCCTATCTCCTATCATTGACTTGGATGTAAATAACGCAACCCTGTTACTGTTTGACGGCACGAGAGTCGTACGGGCTGGCGTAATTAACTAAACAAAAAACCCCTCCCAACGGGAGGGGTTTTTAATTTTAGTTACTTTAATGTAACTTTACCGCCAGCTTCTTCAATCTTTTTCTTTATTGAATCAGCCTCTTCTTTATTAGCACCTTCTTTTACCATCTTAGGCGCACCATCTACTAAGTCCTTGGCTTCCTTAAGACCTAATTGAGTTACCTCTCGAAGAGCCTTAATGACACCAATCTTATTAGCACCAGCATCAGTTAACTCAACATTGAAGCTAGACTTCTCTTCAGCAGCTTCAGCGGCGGCTACTGGAGCAGCCATAGCGGCTACTGGAGCAGCGGCAGAAACGCCAAACTTTTCTTCTAGAACTTTTACAAGTTCTGATAAGTCGAGAACCGATAGTTTGGAAATCTCATCAACAAGATTCTTAAACTTAGCCGGTACTTCAACCTGTGTTTTTTCTTCTGACATAAATTTTTCTCCTTAACAATTAATTTTAAAATTAAGATTTTTTTGACATGGCTGATAAAACTTGGACAAACCCCCGTAGGTTTCCAGCTAGAACTCTCACAAAACCTGATACTGGTGCAGCAATCGTACCAACTACCTGACCAAGTAATTCCTGCTTTGAAGGTAGTTTGGCTAACGACTTAACAGCTGTAGCATCAATTAATAAACTGTTCATTATTCCACCAACCACGCTCATTTTCTCATGCGTCTTAGCAAAACCAACGACGATCTTGGCTGGGGATACTTCGTCCTGATCTGATGTGGCGAGTCCAATACTGCCGCCAAAACCATCGATCATTTTTCCATCCAACTTATTCTCAGCTAAAGCTTTTTTAAATAAACTCTTCTTGACCGCCTCATACTCAATACCCTCAGCTCGAAGGTTTTTTCGCAATTCCTGACTCTCTTTTACAGTTAAGCCAGTATGATCAGCTAGAACAGCGCCCTTAGCGCCGCCAATCATCCGCACTACCTGTTGTAGTTGCTCTTCTTTTTGCTTTCTTGTTTTAGCCATAAATTTAAATATTAATAAAAAATCTGTGTGACCACAGACTAACAATAAACCTTTTATGGTTTTCTGCCTCGGTAGGCCTTCCGCCAGCCGGCGGATACTTAACCCCGATTCAAATCGAGGACCTACTGTCTGTGGCTATTAAATTATGTTGGTATTATAACCCAACCATAAATTATGTCAAGATTACTGGGCTCGCTGATACTTTCCCTCTAAAACAGCGCTTTCTATTACTTGGGATTTAATCGTTTTTTCTAGCTTTATTCCATAAACAGACTGTAGTCGTAAAGTAGTATTTAAAGCATATAATTTAAATACATAACGGTGTTCCCCGACCGACGGACACGGCCCCCCATAACCATTGCGGCCAAAACTTGTTAAGCCCTCCACTGCCCCGGCAATTTTCTCCCCCGCGTGAAGACCAACGGAGGTTGGTGGTATATTCCATACCGCCCAGTGTACCCAATTTCCTGAAGGAGCGTCAGGGTCATTTACTACTAACGCTAAACTTTTAGCCTCAACTGGCACGTTGGTAAACTCTAAGGGGGGATTAATATTTGAACCATCGCAAGTATAAATGTCTGGAATTGATTCGCCGTCTTTAAAAGCCGGACTAGTGATAGTCATCGGTGAATTAACTTTATTTTCTACTTTATCCTCTCGGGTGCTGAACCAGTAAAAAAAACCAAAAATAGCTACCACCGCCACTAACGAATTTATAAAAAATTTTTGGCTCATCATGTGTTCATTTTAGCATAAAATAAAAAGTCCTCCACGGGGAGGACTCAATGCAATTTTGTTACTTTAAATTGGTGCTGTCTGGAAGAGTTGTTTTGACCTGATAGCTCCCGGCCGGCAAAGTGACTACTTCATAGTCTGTATTTAATAAAATGAAGTTATCAAAATCCACTCCAGCGGCTGCCGCTAAATCGCCTAAAGAATTATTAGGCCCAGTCAATGTCACCACGGTATCCCGAAAATTGGGAATCGGGCGGTAAGGGTCTATTTCATCAAACCCAAATTCTTCCAAGTGGGACATGATATAACACAAAGCGATAAACTGTGGCACATATCTTCTGGTCTCGTTCCTGATGGATTTGAGCGCCCAAAAGTCTCTAGTCTTCTCAACCCTAGTGGCTGTATTAATAACACCCGGACCAGCATTGTAGGCCGCGAGCGTTAACCACATATCGTGAAAACCGGGGCCACCATCACCTTGCAGCCAACCCACACCATACAAATCAACTAGATGATTTCTAGCGGCTTTGGTTGATCGCCACGGATCTTTACGCTGATCGCGATAATAATTTTGGCCTAAACCATAGGCCTGGCCGGTTTTTCTGGTAAATTGCCACATGCCTTTGGGGCCAGTTGGCGAAACAGAGTTCGGATCAAGTAAACCCTCTATTACTGCCAACCACCGAAAATCGTATGTCAGATTGTGCTCGGCCATAATTGGGTCAATCAAAGGCCCATACCGACCCATGCGTTTCAACCACTCATGAATACGGCCTCGAAATCGTAAAAAGCGATAAATCTCGTACTCCACTCGCTCCCTGATAATTTCGCGATCGAAATCCACCTCTTGGCCTAGACAAATAAATTTGCCATGAAGGTTAAAAGAGGTGTAATTAAAATAATTCCACTGCAAACTATCCTGGGCACGAGAGCTAGAATCTATACTAGCCACCACTTTCTGCAAGCTATCGATTTCGGCAATGAATACTGTCATCCGATCTTTCGTATATGTTTCTTGCCTATTATTTTCCCACGAAGCGTAAAAAGCGATGATTAAGACTGTTATAGCCAAAAAAAACTGGTTTCGATTCATGTCCTCACCATTTTAATGTTCGGTTTTAGTAATTTTTTATATCTTAAAACGGTCTTGCTTAATTAGCAAGCTGCTAAATTTACCGTAAATATTTATTCTTAGCGGCTATATGATCATCAAAAGTTTTTGAGAATATAACGGCGCCATCTGGTGTGGTTAAAAAATACCAATAATTATTGGCTTGCGGGTAAATAGCCGCCTTAATAGAACTCAGGCCGGGATTTGATATCGGACCTGGTGGTAATCCGCGATATTTATAAGTATTGTAGGGAGAATCTAGTTTAGTATCATCGATAGTAACGCTAGGCGTTTTTTTACCAGTGACATAATTAATTGTTGAATCAGCTTCCAACCCCCTACCCGCCTCTAAGCGGCGCCAAAAAATATCAGAAACAATTGCACGGTCGGCGTCACTCCTAACCTCCCGCTCGATAATACTGGCCATGATTACTGCCTGCCACAAATTATAACCCCGTGTTTGCAAATCTTTAATCCAACTCTCGTCAATTTTATCAACAAAATTTGTGAGCATTTTACCAACCAATTCCTCAACCGTTGAGTTTTGATAGACACGATAGGTGTCTGGAAACAAATACCCTTCTAGTGAAGCGCCGCTTGGCTTAGATGCAAGATTAATTCCTAACTGTCCCAGTAATGGACTGAATTTATCGGGCTTAGTAGTAAAATCCACCCAGTCCTTTGATTTATATAAGTTCTGTTTTTCCACCGCCTCGGCCATTTCCTTTATGGTCCAACCTTCGATCATTGTGATATTGACTTCACTTACTGGCTGGGCGCCACCCGTTAACATTTTGGTTAAATTCAATACCGTAATATTGGCTGGTAAATGGTAATCGCCGGCGATAAATTTTTCATCGTTTTGATTTAAGTAAATCCATGTTTCAAATACAAACTTATTGCCCACCAGCCCAGCCGCTCGTAAATTACTGGAAATCGTTTTAACACCCTCACCATTAGATATTGTAAAATTTACTATTTCGGAATTACTAGATGCTGGTCGGTTAATTTGCCACATAAACCATGCTATCAATATTAATCCACAAATTACAACAAAAATTGTAAATTTTTTTAACAAAGACATCATACAAATTTTTTCCCATTATTTTTTTGCAAAGCTTGCACCAAAACCCTCACCTCTTGCGCCTGACTTTTTGGACACACTAGCAACGCGTCCGGAGTTTCAATGATTATACTATCGTGGATACCAATGGTCGTTATTAGTTTACGATTAGTTGAGTAAATTAAATTACCGTGCGACTCTACGCCAACATAATTGCCCCTAACAACGTTTTCCCCCTGGTGTCGCGATAAAATGTCATAAACAGCCCGCCAATTACCTATATCAGCAAAGGAAAACTTGGCTGGCAGTAAAATTAATTTTTTAGTTTTTTCCAATAATCCATAATCAATTGATGTGGCTGGCAGCTGTCTAAAATATTTTATCCAAGTCTTACTATTTTTACTAACTCTGCTTAAATCTTTAAGTTTACTTAAAGTGTTGGTTAATTTCGGATAAGTCTCGGACATCAAGTTAAGTAGGGTCTGAGGATAAAATATAAAATAGCCTGGATTCCAAAAAAATTTTTTCTGCTTTAAATAGCTAATTGCTTTAGCGAGGTTGGGTTTTTCCACAAATTTATCTACTTGGTAAATACCTCCCGGCAAAGGTTTACCAATTTTTATATAACCATAACCAGTGTCAGGGAAGGTTGGTTTTATACCAATTAGCCCAATTACATCTTGGTACTGATTCATACCGCCGCTCGCCTGTTTCAATGTCTTAGCGTATTCTTTGACGTCGTCAATGTAATGATCAGAATTTATAAAAGTTACAACTTCATTGGGAAACTTATTTATTATATTAATTGAAGCTAAAACTAAAGCCGGTAGAGTTCCACGCGCCTCAGGCTCAACTAAAATATTATTCACTGGCAGCATGGGTAAATCTTTTCTAATCATTGCGATCTGCGATGAGGTGGTGGCAATAAAAATATCGCGACTGGGAAAAAATTTATTCAATCTCGTCCAAGTTTTTTGCAATAATGTCGAGGAATCAAAAAATACCTGGACTTGCTTTGGTTTATTTTTCCTTGAGACCGGCCAGAGACGAGTACCAGAACCGCCAGCTAAAATGATTATTTTCATATCACCTTCCTTAATCTATTTAAATATTTATCAAACATATTAAAAATTAACCAACTGAGAGTGACGGCGAGCACCGCCCCGGCCACTACATCTAAAAAATAATGTACACCCACAAACACCCGCGCCAGGGCAACAAATGCGGCCACGAACCAGGGGCTGTAATTTCTGCGCCAATTTTTAACACTTCCCAATCGCCAACTCGCCATTGCCAAAGTAAATGCCACTGCGGCGTGATCTGATGGAAAAGATTTTTGCGACCAGGGCCGATCTATTAGTAAATGAACAGCGCTAGTAATAAATGGTCTAGGTTCGAACCAAATATAACCAATAATAAAGCTGACGGCATAAATTAAAGCCAAAGTTGTAATAACAACTGCTAGATGCCAATAACGGGTTGTGGCACTTTCATTAAATAAATACCAAACATAATAGGCTGCCATTATCCATATCACCCAGACCGCAAAAAACATTCCTAATGCATCAATGAAGGGATTTTGACCAGCAAAATTATTTATGAATTCAAACATATTATTTCTGACATTTTGAGCAATAATGCGTACCTCGGCCAGCCGTTCTCGTCTTTAGTATAATTTTACCACATCGCTTACAAGCGAGCCCTTGCCGACCATAAACTCGACGGTGTGGCCAATAAGTTCCCTCCCTGCCAAAACTATCAACATAACTATCAAATGAGGTGCCGCGGTATTTTACCGCTTCACTCAATATTTTTTTTATAGCGGTGTGTATCGAAGTTAACTCAGCCACTTTCAATGTTTGTACCTGTCGCATTGGTTTTACTTTGGCGAGCCACAAACTTTCGTCAGCATAAATATTTCCAATACCCGCCACGACTTTTTGATCTAACAAAACTGATTTAATTGGCGCTCGCCGTCTAGTTTTTAAACGGCTAATAAAATCAACCTGGGTGAAGTATGGTCCGAGTGGTTCTGGGCCAAATCGTGTCTGAGAAATATTTTCAAATTCAGATGCTGATACAACTTTCCAATAACCAAATTGCCTCATATCATTAAAATATAAACTTGATTTATCGGTAAAATTTAAAGTGGCGTGGGTATATTTATTTGGAATATCCACCACTCCGGCAATAGGGTGACCGCCAACAACTAACCGCCCTTTTTTAGGCCGCCATACCAGTTGCCCGGTCATTTTTAGATGAATCAGTAAATAATTATTATCCTTCAGTAAAATAAATAACATTTTGCCCCGTCGGCCAACTTTAACAATTTTATTCATATTTAGTATTTTAACCACCCCTGCCCTAGAAGGGTGGATCATTTTAGGCTTTTTTAATATTACCGATGCTATTGTTTTACCTGGCAAAATAAGTGAAAGGTCTTTTCTGATTGTTTCCACTTCTGGTAGCTCGGGCATAATTTTACAACAAGCTAATACCAGTCATATCACTAGGTTTATTTAAACCCAATAAATGCAAAACCGTCGGCGCGACATCGGTTAATAATCCGCTGGATTTTATTTGGCTTAAATCTTCAGTAATTGGTGAAGAAGCCGCGGCTTTATGCTCTAAATCATTTGCCACTATTATAAGTGGCACGGGACTGGCGCTGTGTTCTTTATCAATTGTTCCAGTCTGTAAGTTTATTAATCCTTCGGCATTACCATGATCTGCCGTAATTAATAAAATTCCATTAACTTCTAAAACTGCTGCTACGACTTCCCCAAGCATTTCATCTAAAAACTCTACCGCTTTTACGGTCGCTGGTAAGTTGCCAGTGTGACCCACCATATCGGCGTTCGCATAATTTACAACGTAAAAATTGTAATTCTGCTCTCTTATTTCTTGGCTCAACCTTTTTGTAATCTCTCGAGCAGACATGGCTGGTTTTTGATCGTAAGACGGCACAACTGGTGATGGTATTAATACATGATCTTCGCCTGGAAAAGCTTTTTCCCTACCACCATTAAAAAAATAAGTTACGTGCGCATATTTTTCTGTCTCGGCTATATGAAATTGCTTTAAATTTGCCTCTGAGATGACTCTCGCCAACGGATGGTCAACGGTTTGTGGGGGGAAGGCAATATTAGTAGTTAATCCCTTTTCGTACTCCGTCATAGTGACAAAAAACACATCAATTAAATACTCCCGCTCGAAGCGCTGAAATTTCGGTAAGACAAAACTCTGAGTCAACTGCCTAGCTCGATCAGATCTAAAATTGAAAAATACGACACTATCACCCTGTTTAATAGTCGCTAGTGGCTCACCATTATTTACGATTACCGATGGCGGCATTTCCTCATCATAAACTTTTTTTTGGTACGAGTCGTTTATTGCCTCAGTCGCGCTGTTAAATTTATTTCCTTCACCTTTAGTGAGTGCCTGATAATACGCTTGGATTCTTTCCCAATGATTATCCCGATCCATAGCATAAAAACGTCCAGCAACACTAGCTATCTTGCCTAAACCAATCTTATCTATAAATTTTTGTAAATCCTCAACAAATCCAAGCCCGCTATTAAATGGTGTATCGCGGCCATCTAAAATACAATGGACGTAAACCTCCTTCACGCCCTGCTCCTTAGCCAACTCAATTAGGGCATAAAGATGCTCGCTGTAACTATGAACACCACCAGGACTTACTAAACCAACCAGGTGCAACTTGGTGTTCTTATCTTTAACCCAACTACAAGCCGACACTAACATGGAGTTATTAAAAAAAGATTTATCAGCAATCGATCGATTGATTCTGGGTAAATCCTGATACAATATCTTTCCTGATCCCAAACTTAAATGCCCCACCTCACTGTTCCCCATCTCTCCCCAGGGTAACCCCACGGCTTCTCCACCAGCCTGTAAAACAAAAGTTGGATAAGTCGTTATTAATCTGTTGAAAACAGGAATTCGCGCCAATGTTATAGCATTACCGCGTGAAGGTGGGGCAATCCCCCAACCATCAAGCACTAACAGTACTACCGGTCTAATTGGTTCTGACATATTATTTCTTAAATAAACTACTCCCAGTCATCTCTTGGGGTTTAGGAACATTAAGCCAATCCAAGATGGTCGGAGCGACATCAGCCAATAAACCCTTACTCTTCGCAAATCTTTTATGACGTAAAGAATTACTAACCATTATTAACGGAACCAAACTTCCCGAATGATCGGTATTAATTTCTCCGGTCCTCATATCTACTAGTTCTTCAACATTACCGTGGTCAGAAGTTATTACTAATGTACCGTGCGATTTACTAATCTGGCTGTATAACTGAATTAAACACTCGTCGACTATTTCCATGGCTTTGATACAAGCATTGTAGTTACCAGTGTGACCAATCATATCGGGGTTAGTGTAATTAACAACCACCACGTCAAATTTTTTAGACTTTAGACGCTGTAAAATTGCCGAAGTAATTTTATTTGCCGACATACCCGGCGTCTTGTCATATGAATCTATTTTAGGAGACGGAACCAGCAACCTACTTTCTCCCGCCACCTCACTAGCGTAGCCGCCATTAAAAAAGTAAGTGACGTGCGTGTATTTCTCTCTTTCAGTTATATAAAGTTGCCGATATTTTTTTAGAGCGACCGGCAGAGTATTTTTAATATCGGGGCTAGGGTAAGCTGTATAAATATTGCCAAGATCCGGACCAAAGTCTGTCATAGCCACAAAAAAAATATTTTTTAGTATTTTCTTTCTTTTAAAAGCGCCCTTATTTAGTTTTTCAAAATGCTGTTGCACAAACGGCTTAGCCATTTGTCGAGCGCGATCAGATCGCAAATTAAAAAAAATGATCGCGTCTTTACTATCAATTACCCCGATTGGTTTTTTAGACTTTTTATCGATTATAGCCGTGGGACTAATATATTCATCACTCTCACCTCTATTGTAAGCGTGCCTGATTGCCTGAGCCGCATCATCTGCCACCATACCTTGCCCAAGAGTAAGTAAATCATACGCTGTTTCAGTCCTCGCCCAATTCTTTTTTCTGTCCATGGCATAAAAACGCCCAACTACCGACGCGACCATTTCTCCGTTTTTGAAGCGCTTACGGGCTTCTTGTAAAAACTTTAGTGCGTCATACTTAGGCGAATCACGTCCATCAGTAAAAAAATGAATATAAACTTTCTTAACTTTTTGCTGATATAAAAACTTTAATAACGCTTGAAAGTGATCGGGCGATGAATGACCGCTGTTGTAATTTGATAATAAGCCAATTAAATGAATGCTAGATTTATTTTTTCTAATGTGGGATACCGCTTGCATTAAAATGTTATTTTTGTAAAAGGTTCCGTTTTTGATACTTTCCGATATAACAACTGAATCCTGTTTAACAATGCGACCAGCGCCTAAATTTAAATGGCCGGCTTCTGAATTGCCGTCCTGACCTTTAGGAAGCCCAACCGATTTACCAGAAGCGGCTAAATAAGCGTGGGGGTAATTCTTTTCTGCATCGCGCAAAAAAGGAGTTTTGGCGACCAATAAAGGGTTAATTTTTTTATCAGTAGAACCGACACCCCAACCATCTAAAATAGCCAAGATAAGTGGCGTGGCTGATTTATTTTTTTTGACTGTTTTAACCATATTTAAAAAAAGAGTTTCCTCCTTAAAGTATATAAAATTTACTCATTACTGCCAATTTATTTTTTTAACTCCTGCTCAATTGCCAACAATCTATTGTATTTAACCACCCTCTCCCCACGAGCCACTGAACCGGCTTTAATAAAATCAGCTCCCAAACCTACTGCTAGGTCAGAAATAAAATCGTCCATTGTTTCACCTGATCTATGGGAAACAATAACTTTGTAGTTATTTTGTTTTGCAAGCTGTAAAGCTGTAACAGCCTCGGTTAATGTACCGATTTGATTCGGCTTAATAATTATTGCGTTACCGGCACCTTGTTCAATACCTTTTTGTAAACGCTCCTTATTGGTTACAAATAAATCATCCCCGACTAATAGATGCTGGTTGCCAAACAGTTTTGTCATAGTAACCCACCCAGACCAATCATCCTCACTTAGACCATCTTCAATTGATAATAAATAATATTTTTTAAACCAGTCAGCATAAAGTTCCATCATCTGTTCCGCTGTTCTCTGCTCGCCATTAAATAAATATTTGCCTTCATTATAAAATTCAGAAGCCGCAACATCTAAACCCAAAGAAATATTATCACCAGCCTTAAAACCAGCCTGTTCAATTGCCAACAATAAAAGTTTAATTGGCTGTTCCGGATTTTCAAAATTAGGCGCTAACCCACCTTCATTACCAAGGTCGGTATCTAAATTATTTTTTTTAAATATTTCTCCTAAGGCATGAAATATTTCTACACCCGCTTCTAAGCATTCAGCAAAACTAACTACGCCAGCACTATTTCTAATATTGGGAATTATCATTACCTCTTGAATCTCTAAATTCGTATCAGCGTGCTTACCACCATTAATAAAGTTCATCATCGGTCTGGGTATGGAGGTGTGACCGTTATTAAATAATTTACTCAAGTATAAATATAGGGGTTGCCTTTCACAGAGTGCCCCAGCCCTAGCCACCGCCAGAGAAACAGCGAGGGTTGCGTTCGCGCCTAATCTTTTTTTATTCACAGTGCCATCTAACTCAATCAATTTGTTATCGACGCCTAATTGGTTATTAACATCAAAATTTTCAAGCGCGGGCGAAATAATTTTAGTTATATTATGAACCGCTTTGCTGACTCCTTTTCCAAAATATCTATCTTTATCTCCGTCACGTAATTCCCAGGCCTCGGCTGAACCAGTGGAAGCACCCGAGGGAACTGAAGCTGAGGCCGTGAGTCCACCCCTTAACCACACTTCCGCTTCCACGGTTGGAAAACCGCGAGAGTCGAGAATCTCGCGAGCAGTTATTTTACTAATTAAACAACTATGGGCGCTCATTTGTATCCAAGAACCTTTAACGCTGGCCAGACTTCTCCAGATAAAAACTTTAACAAGGCACCACCAGCAGTTGAGTAATAATCAAACCACATCTTATTTTCATGAAAAAAAGCAGCCGAATCGCCGCCCCCCACCACTACCACTGCCTGACCACGTGCCCGTGCGGAAGCCACCCGACCAACTGAAAGGGTGCTGTGGCTATAAATTTTTTCATCCGTATTACCCAAAGGCCCCGCCCAAAAAACTGTTTTTGATTTTTTAATAATTTCCGCAAAAGCGTTGGCAGTTAATGGACCAACATCATAAATACAATGCTTACTTTTTACGTTGCCGATATCGACTAAAGTAGTTTCTTTTCTACGAGTGCCCGAAACGTCTACAATAACATCTATCGGTAAAACTATTTTGCCACGGTGTTTTTTATATATTTTTTTTGCCTCAACCACCATTGATTCATCGTAAAGTGAGCGACCAATGTTCACCCCCAGGGCTTTTAAAAAAGTATTAGCCACCACTCCACCTACTAAAACTTTATCGAAGTGCTTTGCTAAAAAGGTAATGACTGGTAATTTGTCCGCTACTTTTGCCCCGCCAATAACAGCGACCGCGGGCTTCTTTATATTATTTATTAATTTGCGTAGATGATATATTTCCTGTTCCAAATCTAAGCCAGCATACGCGGGTAAATATTTAGCAATCGTTACTAAAGACGCGCTACTATGGCTGGCTGAAAAAGCATCATTGATAAAAAAATCTGCTAAACCGGCGAGCCGACGGGCAAATTTTTTATCGCCTATTTCTTCCTCTTTAAAAAACCTTATATTCTCAACTAAAATTAAGCCAGACTTTTCGGCCACTTTGTCCAATTCACAAAATACAACTTTTTGACGCAATAACTCTTCCAACTCACGCGCAACCGGTTTCAGACTTAGACCCTTAACTACACTACCCTCTGGCCTTCCCAGGTGACTTATTAATATAATATTTTTTACTCCTCTTTTTTGTAAAAATCTAATCGTTGGTAGTGAAGCTGCTATTCGACTATTATCCACTACCTTTGAATTTTTTAACGGCACGTTAAAATCAACTCGTACTAAGACGGTTTTACCAGTTATATTGTGAATTTGTGACAAACTTTTCAAACTCATTATGACTTAATAATAA
>CAYGFD010000015.1:0-16676 GCA_964349095.1 uncultured Gammaproteobacteria bacterium | reverse complement strand
CTTGCCGGCACGATGGTTCTAATTTCATTATCAGTCCATAAAGTATGCGCCGTATCAGACGCGGTTGTGCGGACAATATTACCAAATAAATATTCAATTTTATCTTTAATCGATCCTAAACGAATACCTTTAATAGTCAAAGACACCGAACCGCGTTGCGATTCATTAATTGCGCTTGGGCTAACGGCACAAATATTTGGTCCCAAAGCTCCACCCACCGTAAAAGCTGTCGGGCTATCAACTGAAGCCGAATCAGCGCGTTCCACTTTAAAGCCAGATACCGCCCCGACTGGTACTTGGCTTATTATTTGTCGATCTCTCCAAGTGCCGGTCGCGCCGCAAATACTAGCCGGTGGCCAGTCACCATTTACATCTGAACTATCGGCTTTTTTATAAATCACCCGACCACGGGTATTATCAAAATAACAACCATTAATAGTTACCCAACCGCCAACTGGCGCTGGCGTAGGATTGAAATCAGTAACTACCGGTGTACAGTGCCCAGCATCACAAGTCGATAGCCCAACTCCGCACAAATTACACTGAGAACTTTCTGTGCAACTAGTGGCTGATAAAATTGTTAAACTACCATAATTACTAACGGTTCCTAAGGCAGCTTCTATTTTTACGGGTGTTCCACCTGTTTCTACTAGTGCCGTAGCAACAGCTGAATTGCCAGACCCCACAACCGTAGCCTCGGCTGTGTTGTCAGAATTCCAAAGCCAAGTAGCGCCGCCATCTTTTAAGGCGTTGCAGTTAATAGCTTGAGCCGAAGCGCTATAATCTTGTGTAGTTGTTTCACTTAAACGTATAGTCGCATCACGAGGTGTCACAGTAGCCGATGAATAATCACAAGCCTCCGTGGTGTCTTTAGTTTTAAAATGCCAAACATAGTCAGCGGTCATTTGATAATTATCAATCGATTTTACTTCTTTTTTCACAATCGCTTGATACCAGGTATTACCGATAAAATTACTATTAGTAAGTAGTTCAAATCCACTAGCTCCCCCCACCCCCGCTATCGGAGCGATTGAGCTAGCTTCACTGCCACTACAAGAGCTAGCGCTAAAGCTGCCACCAGTGTTACATTTTTGCACTAAAATATTGGCACCAGTAAAAGTCGCCGCATTCATTGGTACTGAAAAACGCGTTGTAACTTTTGCATTCAGACATGCGTCTTCCGAGTTCATCCACGGACTGGGTGTTTGTAAGGATGAATTACAGGTTTGTTGTTCCACTACTTTCGGGTATGGGGTGTTGTCTGGTTTAACAGTAAACGTTTTTCGATTAGAAACTTTACCACCAACTGTCACAGTAACTGGCCAGCGATCTGGCGCCAAAATATTTTTACCACCAGTGGTCGGGGTGTTTACTTTGATTTCAGTTTCAGTCCAACTTAAATTACTAGCCGCACTAACACCAAACTTAACACTACCGTTAGTTGCAAATTGTTCACCTGCCAAAGTTACTTCGATCGGCAAATTATTTACGACTTCCTCTGCAGGTGTTACAGAACACAAACCTGGACCAGGTGGATCGTTGGTCACTTGAAATGAATCAAAACTACTTGGTTGTCCGGTACTTGTTACCACCTGCACTGGATAAATATTGCCCGGTATAATTCCGGCCACGTCAGGCACCGCTATTACTATTTCGGTATTAGTCCACCAAGAACTAGAGCATGATGCTGGGGCGGAAGCCAAAATTTTTGGACCTGATGGAGGTATAAAATAAACAGAGCCCGGCGTTGTGCCAAAATTCCAGCCCTCAATGGTAATGAATTGATTTTTACCACCACTACCGGGAGAAATATTGTTAATGTATGGGCTAGTAATGGTAAATGCTAACCCGTTAGAGATTTCCCTACCAACCGCGGCTTTAACTTGACCAACTTGTGCGGTATAACCGTCCTGATCATAAGCCGGCCCAGTGGTTGCGGAAATTGGCACACGCACCTTTACTTCACCGGTATTACAAGAAACCGCCAATGGCCCCGAAACAAATCTCTCCTCACCATTCCAACATAGAATATTTTGTTCATCGTCAAAGCTATCATCACCTGAAGGATTGTTGTTAAAAAATATTTCTCCATCGGCAAAAAGGTTCGTTCCACTGATTTTTACTGAATTAATTGGTGACGACGTTTTGCCATAATACTCCTGCGTCGGCGTAACCGCAGAGATTTGTGGTGTACAATCAGCAGTTGTCCCCGAGGTAAACTCCACCACCATGTCTGCTTGTAATTTGTTGCCACATAAATCTTCTACCGGATTAGTTATTGATGAGGCCCCCAAAACTGTTAATCGATATTTGGTATTGGGTTCGAGTAAACTATTACCAGCCAGTGCTAAAGAGGCAATTTGAAAACTGTTTCCAAAACTAACGTTATCGGCCAGTTGCACCGCGCCGACTACAGTTCCACTGGAGTTCAACTTTTCCAACTTGATATTAGTATTTGGTTTAAAGCTCGGACCATACATTGATTCTGAAAAAGTAATTTGGTATGGTGTTGCTAAACAAATATTTGGTTCATTATTGGCTGGCACCGATGAAACTACTGTTGGGTTACTATCGTCAGTCGTGGTGCCGGTAGAAAATTTCCAAGAGTAATTCTTATCACCCTTAAACCTTAAATTGTCAGTGCTTTCTAAACCACCGGGTGCGCCATTCAATGTCACTTGGTAAGTACTATTTGGCGAAAAATCATTGTTATCGTGATTGAAACCAATAATTGTTGAATCTGCACCGGGATTAAATGAATCACCACTATGCCAAAAAGCTACTGGTGAACCAGTTGTTATATCGTCAACTTTATAATTGTTATTATTAACTGTTGACCAATCGACTAATAAATTAAACTCTGATTGAACGCGTGAACACAAAGCCACGCCCGTGCCTTTAGGTACAGAAGACTTAACCTTTAAAAAATTACCGCCACCAAACCCCCCCGGCGGGCCGATCGTACATGGCGGCAGTGTGCCATCAGAACAAGTGGTAGTTCCACTTCCGTTGGCTGCTTCCATTATTTTACTAAATATAAAGTTCGCTAGTGCGTAAGAGGAAACAATAATTATGAGACCGATGAGACCAGCGGAAAGAATTTGTTTAGCCTTGGTAATCTTTTCTTGATTGCCTCCAGCCGTCATCCAAGTCCAACCGCCATAAATAGTAATTCCTAAAGCAATTACACCGAGAACGCTTAAAAATATATTTATAATGCGCTCAACTAAATCCAACAGATCAAAATCATTACCTAAATTTATATCGGTTAAATTACTTAGGCCGCCGTTTGTTTGCGCCATAGTAAAAAATGGAACGAACAATGCCAATAAAACTAGCAAACCAATCGTGGCGGTTGCCAGTTTTATAGACAAGCTATGGCGATAAATTTTAGACATTTGTTTTTTAGGATGATAACACTTCTTTTACCAAAGTGCTGACTTGTTTGCCGTCGGCAGCCCCCCCGAAACTTTCCATAACTGCTTTTGTGAGACGGCCCATATCCTTAATAGTCGAGGCCCCTAATTCTATTTTTAATTTATTGATTACCTCTATAATGGCTTCGGTGCTTGGTGCTACGGGCAGATATTTCTCTAATACTTTCATCTCCTCAACCTCTTTTTGCTCAAGCTCCGCACGCCCACCTTGTTTATACAAGAGAGCCGCCTCCTGCCTTTTTTTCATTTCACTGCGCAATATCTTTACAACATCGCCATCGCCGAGCTCCCCGGCTTTATCCTTTTGTTGGATAGACAAATTATGAAACGAATTCTTAACAGCTCTTAAAACCATTAAAACCACTTCATTTTTATCTTTGGCAGCTTTAATTATGTCAGCTTCGATTTGCTCTATTAGTTGACTCATAATTAAGAGATGCCGCGTTTTAATATATTTCGAACACGTGGGCTCTTGCTCTTGAGCTCTTCTTCAGTCAATTGACCAGTCTTTCTAAGGTATTCTTTACGTTCCTGAATCAAACGATTACGCAAAGCCGCGCTGCGTCTTTCCGTTTTAGTCTTGCCAGTTTCATAAAACCTTTTCTTTTTGGCTCTTAATAGAACCCCGGACTGCTGGACTCTTTTATTAAAGCGTCTAATCAAACTTTCAACTGATTCACGCTCTTTCTTTTTTACTTCTATCACAGGTTCACCTCCTGTTCCAAAAAATTTAATACTTAAAAATTGTACATTAATTATAACTATTTTTTACCCTTAAGTCAAGAAAGCCCTGAGTTCTAAGCCAGGGCTTTCCATCGATTATTTAATTTAGCACCTAATTACAAGGAATAGGTCACGCTGTTGTTATGCGCCAAGCGTTTCATAAGCTCTGGAACAACCTTTTTTACATCAATCGTCTCCTGAATACCGTTTTCCATATCCCTAATAATGATGGTGGAATCTAGTAATTCCTTTTGGCCGAGCACTAAAGTAAAGCGTGCCCCCAACTTGTTGGCTACTTCCATCTGCCCCTTTAAGCCGTTTTTAGTAAAGCTTTCAGATACCCTTAAACCACGTTGACGCAATTCTTCAAAAAGTTTTAAAGCTTTCTTTTTTGCTCCTTCACCAAGGGAAGCGATAAAAACATCCGGTTGGCGACGTTTAGGAATTGGAATTTCTAGACGCCTAAGCTCACTAACTAATCTTTCTACCCCCGCAGCAAACCCGACTGCCGGTGTCGGTCGTCCACCTAACTGTTCGATTAAGTTATTATACCTACCTCCCCCACCAAAAGAGCTAGCTGCACCTTGATCGCCCCAAACCTCAAAAACTGTTCGTGTGTAATAGTCTAGACCACGTACCAATCCAGGTGATAATTGATAAGTAAATTCTACTTCATCTAAATGCTCTATCAATTTCATAAAATGGTTACGGCATTCTTCACAAAGATAATCAACGATTGGCGGAGCTTTTTTATTTATCTCTACTAGATTTTCCTCTTTTGAATCTAAAAGCCGTAGTGGATTTTTTTGTAAACGTTTTTTTTCTTCTTCCGTAAGTTCGGATCGCTTGGTTTTGTAATAATCAACCAGCACCTGACGATACTTCGGTCGACACACTGGACAACCAACGCTGTTTATCTGGAAAGTCACTGGAATGGACAAATGTTCAAACAGTGCCGCAGTTGCCAAAATCAATTGGCTATCAGCTACCGCGTCATCTTCGCCTAAAATTTCAAAATCTAGTTGATAGAACTGACGATAACGGCCAGCTTGTGGGCGCTCATGACGAAAATGAGGGCCAAAAGAAAAAAGTTTCACTGGTTGTGGCCAAGACACCATACCGTGTTCAATATAAGCGCGGGCAATGCCGGCAGTGTATTCTGGTCGCAAACTTAAATTTTCTTCTGACTGATCAGTAAAGGCAAACATTTCCTTTTCCACAATATCGGTGGTGGTACCAATGGCACGAGTAAATAGTTGTGTACGTTCCACAATCGGCGTTTCAATTCTTTCATAACCATAGCTAGTAGCCACAGATTCTAAAGTATCGGTAACAAAATTCCAATACGGCCAATCGGCTGGTAAAATATCATGCATACCCCTAACTAATTGTGGGGTGCTAATCTTTTTACCTGGTTTCACTGGCTCTTCTTTTTCGGTTGTATGTTTATTCATATATTTAATAGCTTATGTGTGCAAAAACTCCTAAACGCTCTGGCGGCCAACCTCTTATCCATACTCGGCCAACCAATTCTTCCCCCGATACGGGGCCAAAACTGCGCGAGTCTAAACTAAATGGTCGATTATCTCCTAATAAATAATACTCATTTGCCCCTAAATCGGTATCGATGTTGCCAGTAGTATCTAGGGTAGCGCTGATATAAGACTCTTTCAGACGATGTTCTTCATCAGCTTTACCTATATATATAGATCCACCACGAATAATTACCTTCTCACCCGGCAATCCAATAGCTCTTTTAATAAAATATTCTGATTCGTTTCTGGGATTATGGAATACTACTATATCGCCACGGGCTGGCTCACGAAAACGAAAACTTAATTTATCAATCAAAAGATAATCACTATTATAAAAATTTGGCTCCATTGATGCGCCCTGCACGTAAAAAGGTTCAATTAAAAAATATCTCACCGGCAGGACGATGGCGAGACAAATAGCCGCAATTTTTATGAGCTCCCAAAAAAATAATAGGGTTGATTTTAACCCGGACCCTAATGACGAAGAATTAAGGTTGAAATTTGGTGAGTTCACTATTTTATCCATAGGGTCTAATGCAACTAATTGTATACTATATAATTATATGTGCAATAATTAGGAGTGGTGGATGATGCTGGATTCGAACCAGCGACCTCTTGCGTGTGATGCAAGCGCTCTAACCAGCTGAGCTAATCATCCTCAAGCAAAAAGCCCTAAAATAATTGACATTTAAGCAAAGCAAATGTTACCATCAAACTACGCTTCTGTAAAGATAAGATATGGGATTGCTACCTGAAACAACACCTCAACCGACACCGCAAACCACGACTAAAGGTAAATTTTTGTTATACCTAGCTGTGCTGGTTTTTATTTTATTAATCACCTGGTGGTCACAACAACCCCACGTTCAGGCAACTTTTGCTGACTGGGAAGAACACTCCTTCTTAGAAAATATAGTTCGCTTAATTTCCAGTGATGATAAGTTATTAAAAGGCGAAGCTGAGGGCAGAATAAATATCATGTTGCTGGGTATGGGTGGCGCACTGCACGATGGACCATACCTGACAGATACAATTATGATGGTTAGTTTAAACCCTCAGACTAACGAGGTTTCTATTTTGTCTGTTCCTCGTGATATGGCAGTCGAAATTCCGGGGATTGGTGTCACAAAAATTAATAGCGCTAATGCCTATGGTGAAGCCAGACAAAAAGGAACGGGGGCGGCGTTGGCCAGTGAAGTTTTGGAAAAAACTTTAAATTTACCAATTCACTATTTTATTAGAATAGACTTTAGCGGCTTTATTGGTTTGGTGGACCAGCTTGGCGGTTTAAAAATAGACGTACCAACGGCCTTTACCGATAATGAGTACCCAGATGATAAAGGTAATATTCAAACCATCTCTTTCTCAGCTGGCGAACAGCTGCTTTCTGGTGAACGGGTTTTGCAATATGTGAGATCACGCCACGGAACAAATGGTGAGGGCTCAGACTTTGCTCGCGCCCGACGCCAACAACAGGTTTTAATCGCCGCTAAAGAAAAGGTTCTTAAATTATCCAACTTTTTAAATCCCCAATTATTAGTTAAACTCTATCAAACTTTTTCACAAAACATTGAAACCAATATTGATACGTGGGAAATAATAAAAATGTCCCGCATCTATAAAGATCTCGACACCTCCACTATTTCTCACATCGTGCTCGACAGTAACACCAATCGTTTATTAAAAGACGCTCGCGGCGCAAATGGCGCTTACTTGCTGGTACCCCGCAGTGGCTCTTATTTATCTATTCAAAAACTGGCGCTCAACTTACCCTACTTCTCCTTAATGAAAAAAGAAAAGCCTAAAGTTATTATTGCAAACAGCACTAGTCAAGCGGGACTGGCTGAAGAAACCGCTGGTTGGCTTAAAGGTATTGGCTATACTATATCTTCTATTGGCAATGCTCCACAAAAAAATATTCCCGAAACTATTATTTATGATTTTACCAACGGTAATATGCCGGCCACTGCTAAATCATTGCTCGCTATTTTTAATTTAAACTCAGTCACTAAGCCAGATAATAATATGATCAGCGACAATAATGACTTTTATATTGTATTAGGCAAAGACAGACTCTTGGAAACCATAAACAATGAATAAACCACTAGTAGCAATCATCGGCCGCGCCAATGTTGGTAAATCCACTTTATTCAATCGTTTTTTAGGCACACCAATTGCAATTACCGATGCCCAAGCCGGCACCACCCGCGACACCACCACCAGACTAGTTAGTTGGAATAACAAAAGTTTTTGGTTATCAGATAGCGCTGGTTTGGAAAAAAGATCTAATACCAATTTAGATAAAGTGATTACAGCGAATAGTCGCAGACTCTTTTCTCAAGCAGATATCCTATTGTTTGTAATTGATGGACAAACTGGTTTGACACCTGAAGACCGAGCAATTGCTAACGAACTTAAACCTTACCGCAGTAAAATTTTATTAGTGGTAAGCAAGGTAGACCACCAATCGATTAAGCAAAAGTATGCTAACCAAAAGATTATGGGTTTCCATACCTGGATGGTATCGGGTAAAAACGGCTCGGGCAGCGCAGCTTTACTTGACCACATCAATTCCCTACTTAAGACGTCAGCCACTCTGCCACCAGCTATCAATTTGGTTTTGCTCGGTAAACCTAATGTTGGTAAATCATCACTTATCAACGCCTTAAGTGGTGAGTCTCATTCTCTAGTGCATGATTTACCACACACCACCCGCGACAGTCAATTTATTTGGCTAAATCAAATGCGTTATAGTTGGTGTTTAGTGGATACCGCTGGTATCAGACGTCGTTCACGCGCCGCCGATCGTGTTGAACACCTAAGTATTAAACAAACTATTGATAATTTAGAATCCGGAAACATTATTGTCTTAATTTTAGACTCCTCTTCTGACTTTACTTGGCAAGATCAGGGACTAGCTGATTCGATTGTGGAATCAAAAAAACCAGCTATGATTTTAATTAACAAAATTGATACATTAAAAAAATTAGATAAAAAAATCTGGGACAAAACTCTAGCCCGCTGGATGCCAATGCTCGGCTGGGCTCCCAAATTATTTGTCTCGGCCAAAACCGGAGCTGGACTAACTGAGGTTCTACCAACGGCCAGTGGTCTTTATGAAAACAATCGCTATCATATGAACGATGCTGATGAAGAAAAAGTTGATAAACGATTACAAAAATTCTTTGCTAAAAATCCCAAAATTAAATTTTTGAAGATTAGACAAATCAAAACTGATCCTGCCAGTATCGAAGTTAAACTTATAAGTAAAGAAGGTATGCCTAGGGCCTTACCTGATATAATAATTAAAACGATTCGCCAATCTATACCGCAACTGGCACAGGTCCCGATAAAGCTAGCCATAAACATCAGAGCTAAGCTATAATAAAAACAATCCTCTGTCGGCCATCGTGGCCTGAAGCAGATTATTAATATATGAAATTAATAGTTGGTCTAGGTAACCCTACCAAAGACTATTCCAATACCAGACATAACTTGGGGGCCAATACGCTAATTGAACTAGCTATGTTTTTTGATAATCAAGATAATTGGCAAAATTTTGATAATTTAGGAAAAATAACTGACATAAAAGTTAAGGACGAAACTATAAAATTATTCTTGCCCGGCAGTTTCATGAACCTATCGGGCGAACCCATAAAAAAGGTTATGTCATTTTATAAAATAGCTATCACCGACTTATGGGTGATACACGATGAATTAGATCTTCCATTAGGAAGTGTTCGCCTATCCTTTAGTTCAACCTCGGCTGGTCATAATGGAGTGCAGAATATTATTGATGCGCTTGGTGGCAATAACTTCTGGCGCTGGCGTCTTGGTGTCGGCCGACCGACTGATTCAATTCCCGGCCACAAGTTTGTATTATTACCTTTTAGTAAAGATGAGATCAAAACTTTTTCCGAATTCGTTTCAACGGCCGCAAATAAAATAAAAACCGCCATCGAAATCGGGGCGGAGAATTTTGTAAACAAATTTAATCAGTAAAACGCCTGCTGGGTTTATCTTTCGTTTTCTGCTAACCAACGTAAGATGAACTGGAATACCAGTTAACCCTACTTTTCAGGCCATTTCCCGCGTTAGGAGGGGTTGCAAGAAATAACCACTGGTTAGCAGAAAACGAACGACAAATTTTTAAGGTAGCCACACCTTATCAATAATTTTGTTCAGTGTCAAGATATTTATGACGGTAAAAACTCAAAAAAAACAGTCTCAGGAAATTATTTCTCGAGAACATTTTAAAGGTCAATCTGGCCTTAATTTGAAGCTGCCTTTCAACCTGACCGCCTTAACTTACTTGGCCCTAACAATTAAGTCGGCTGATTTTCCTGATGGTTTATTATGGTTTGTAAACAACCAAAAGGAAAAAGAAAAAATTTCCACTTTACTCAAATTTTGGTCACGATTACTTAACAACCCCATCAATGTAAATACCTTTCCTGAAAAATTTTTTAGCTTTATTGCTAAAGACAAGCCACGTGGCTGGTTGATTGGCTCTAGTGAACACTTAGATCTACCATTGCCAGAGCCAGCGCGCCTAGAATCAACGATTATTCACTTACAGCCACAGGAAAAAATAAACCCAACCATCCTTCTTAAATTACTGGACAAACTTGGCTACCAACCCGGACCTTTAACAGAACCAACGGGTTGGTATTTAAAGCGTGGTGGCATTATTGAGATAAGTATGTTGGAAGATCGGCTATTAATTATTGAATTTGCCGGTAACCAAATTGATTCCTTAAGTTACCGATCGCTTGTTACCGGGAAACAAGACAAAATTGCTGAAGCGGTCATTCCCCCACTTACCATCAAACCTTCGCCAATTATCCACCTGGCTGATTATTTAAATAAAAACCAATTACTGTATTGCCCACCGGTAAATAAAAAAATCGGCGGCAAAAGCATCGCCCGCCTGACCGCTAACCCATTTCAAGAGGGAGAGTCCTGGCTTGAATCTACCCCGCTCTTTGCCGGACGCTGGGATGATATTAGAAACTATATAGCAAAAGAAAAAAGTAATGGTTTTAAAATTTCTATTCTCACCTCCGAACCAGTTAGGACCGAACGATTGTTAGAAGATGAATTTAAAAATGTTGAGATACATTCAATTAATGAAGATATAAGCGCACAACTAGACGGTTTTAAAGACAGGTTAAACAATATTGTTTGGCTGACTGATCGCAACCTTACTTGGCAACAGAAAAGTTATGGTACTTCGTTTGTTTACCTCCCGCTCGATCATCTAAAACGCGGTGATTACTTAGTACATATTGATCATGGTATCGGCCGGTTCCTTAGTTTAACAAATGAAGGACTAGGCACTATAAAACACGACTATTTTATTATTGAATATGCCGATCAGGATAAATTATATGTACCAGTAGAAAACGCCGACCGCTTATCACGTTATATTGGTCAGCCTCAACCAAAACTTCACCGCCTACACGGTACCGCTTGGTATCAAGTTACTAAAAAAATTAGAGAAGACGCTGGTAAAGTCGCAAAAGAGTTACTCGAACTCTACGCTAAAAGAACAATGGCTAAGTTTAAACCTTGGCAAAAATATGCCGAGGAAGAGGACTTAGCGGCCGCCTTTCCTTGGCCGCTAACTTCAGATCAACTTAAAGCTTGGGCTGAAATTTCCGCTGATATGGAAAAAGAGACTCCAATGGATAGACTGATTTGTGGAGACGTGGGTTTCGGTAAGACTGAGTTAGCAGTACGGGCAGCTTTCCGAGCAGTACTCAATCGCAAACAAGTAGCCCTACTTTGTCCCACAACTATTTTAGCCCAACAACACTTTGACACTTTCTCCAAACGCCTTAAAAACTGGCCAGTCAAAATTGCTGTACTCAATCGCCTTCAGGACCAAGCGACCATTAAAAAAACTATTAAACAAATCGCCAGCGGTGAGGCCGATATTATTATTGGTACACACCGTGTTTTATCTAAAGATATAAGTATTCCTAATTTAGGTTTACTAATAGTTGATGAGGAACAAAGATTTGGTGTTAAACAAAAAGAAGTGCTGAAAAAATTAAAACCATCTTTGCATGTACTATCTCTATCCGCTACCCCAATCCCCCGCACCCTTCATATTACTTTATCAGAATTAAGAGACTTAAGCTTAATTACCACCCCACCTTGGGGCAGGAAACCAATCCAAACCTTGTTTTCACCACACGATGATAAATTGGTCAGACACGCCATTAGCGAGGAACTAAAACGTAATGGTCAAATTTATTATTTAGTAAACAGAATTGCTAAAATTCCGGCAACCACTGCCCGACTACAAAAATTGCTACCGAAATTAAAAATTGGCGTCGCGCACGGCCGACTTCCGGAAAAAGAGCTAGCTGAAGTTATGCATGACTTTGATGTTCAGAAAACAGATATTCTACTCGCTACTACCATTATTGAAAACGGATTGGACTTACCAAACGTTAATACTTTAATAGTTGATGATTCTGAAAATTTTGGCCTTTCTGACCTTTACCAAATGCGTGGTCGTATTGGTCGTAATGACAAACAGGCATTTGCTTATTTTTTCTTTAATCACGAGGCCTCCACACCAATGGCACAAAAACGTTTGGCGGTCCTGGCTGAAGCAAAAGAGTTGGGAGCTGGTATGCAAGTAGCTCTAAAGGATATGGAACTAAGAGGCGCTGGCTCAATACTAGGCACCGAACAGCACGGACAAATTGCCGCGGTTGGTCTTCATATGTATAGTCGACTCATTGCTCAGGCAATTGAAGAATTAAAGACTGGACAACCTTTGCCAGAAATACCGGAAGTAACTTTACGATTGCCAATAGAAGGCAGGATTGACCCCAGTTTAGTCCCTGACGAAAACGAAAGAATTAAGCTCTATCACAAGCTAGCAAACATTAGGAACCGAGACGAGCTAAAGGCTTTTCCCGAAGAATTCCTAAAACGATCGTTAAATGATAACCCCGCTGATCACCTACTGAAAAATCTCCTGACCTTACTAGACTTAAAGCTTATGGCAGAGTCGGCTCGACTAACTGACGTGCGCTGCCATCCTGAAGGCGAAATAGGCCAATTTGAAATTAAGTTTGCTCAGGCAACCAAAGCGGAATCAATTGCACAGTTATTAACGTCTAAAACCGAGTGGAAATTTTCCACTGATATTTTACGCGCTGAATACAGTTTAAATAATAGTGATTGGGTTGAATGGCTGGCACAAAGCTTAACCCTGCTCGGAAAATAAAGATATTTGATCAACTGGTCGCAAGCTACCCATTTTTAATCTCAGGGCAGTAATTTCTCTTTCCAACTTTGATAAGTTGGCTTTATTTTTTTGAATCCTCTCACCCCCACCATCATCAATTGCTATCTTTAATAAAACTGTTGCCAGCTCTCGCCGGGCAATTAACGAATTTAACCTACTATCGAGCTGCTCCATCTTCATTTCAACAAAAACTTCGGCCGGTTGCTCGCTGTCTTCCGGACTTATTTGGATATCTAATTCCTCTTCTGGTATATAGTGCTCTCGCTCCATGAATTTGTGAAAATAATATTTTTTATCTATAGTGATTATAACTTAACTTACACTTCTCGTGAATTATGTTAACTCAAGATTTACCTTATTGGGTCGCCTGGTCAAGATCGCCAAAAATTGGGCCTCGACGATTGGCGCTGCTTAGGCGAGCGTTTCCCGATATGCAATCAGCCTGGCGAGCACCTCTGCAGCAATTAAAGCAGATTGGCTTTGAGGATAATTTATGCCTTGAGTTAAATGACCATCGTTTAAAAACCGACGTCGAAAAATCCTGGCTTGATGTGCAAAACAACCACCTGCAAGTAACAACTATTGAGTCGCCCGACTACCCGGCCTTGCTTAAAGAAATTGGCGATCCTCCAGCTATTTTATTCTGGCGCGGAGACTGGTCAGCATTTAAATTTCCTAGTTTAGCGGTTGTCGGCTCAAGACAAATGACGGATTATGGCAGACAAGCTCTGGCTAGTATTGTGCCACCACTGGCCCGCTCCGGGATTACAATTATATCTGGGCTGGCTTTTGGTATTGATGCTGCTAGTCATAAATTAACAATTGATAATGGTGGACGGACTATTGCTGTTTTGGCTTCGGGTCACGACCAGCTTTATCCTTCAGTGAATAGATATCTATCTGACCAGATTGCGAGTAAAGGTGGTTTAATAATTTCTGAGCATCCACCAGGTACACCGCCTCTCAAACATCACTTTCCCGTACGTAATCGCATTATTGCTGGCCTAGCAAAAGCAACCCTCGTAGTCGAAGCCGCCGCCTCTTCCGGCGCCCTTATCACCGCTAAACTCGCACTTGAATACAACCGCGAAGTCTTGGCGATACCGGGAAATATTTTTTCTCCTCAATCTGAAGGAACCAACGAGCTTTTAAGAATCGGTGCCGTCATCGTTACCAAGGCAAGCGATATATTATCTATTTACAATGTAAGTGAAAAACCGGCTGTGGCCTTTAGAACCTTGGATATGCAGGAACAAGGTATTATAAATAGTATTAAAACAGACCCTAAGCATAGTGATGAAATCGCCCGCGAACTAAATATTCCGGCCGGTGATTTAATTGCTAAATTAACTATTTTGGAGTTAGAGGGCTTTATTAAAGAAATCGATAAACAAAAATTTATTAGCCTGGTTTAAATTTGCCTAATTCACCTACCTCGTGGTATAAACAAAAATGTTAATTAAATAGTAAATTATTGATTTACACCTTATACCTATAAAACATGCCATATAACTTAGTAATAGTGGAATCTCCGACTAAAGCCAAAACCATTGGCCGGTTTTTAAATGATGACTATAAAGTTGTTTCTTCTTACGGTCATGTACGTGATTTACCAAAATCAAAACTTGGCGTCGATGTGGAGGGTGGTTTTACTCCCCAATACATTATTCCTACCCGAGCCAAAAAAGTTGTGACATCTTTAAAACATGATAGCGCTAAGGCTGATCATATCTATTACGCAACTGACGAAGACCGCGAAGGAGAGGCAATCGCCTGGCATCTACACGAAATAATTAAATCCCCTAAAGAGAAAACCAAACGTATTGTTTTTCATGAAATTACCAAAACCGCTATTACAGAAGCGCTGGCTAACCCTCGTGACATTGATTTGAATTTAGTTAATGCCCAACAAGCCCGACGTGTGCTGGACCGACTGGTTGGCTATGAACTGTCACCTTTCTTGTGGAAAAAAGTTGCCCGCGGGCTTTCTGCTGGAAGAGTGCAATCAGTAGCAGTTAGACTTATTGTTGAACGTGAGAGAGAAATAAAAAATTTCAATACTCAAGAGTATTGGAGTGTAGCCGCTGACTTTTCCGCTCAAAATAAAGAATTCCGCGCAGAGTTAAATAAATACAATGGCACGACTTTAGAAAAATTTACCTTAGGTAATGAAGTTGGCGCGCAAGATGTGGTTAAAGTGTTGGAAAACGCTAGTGGTTGGAAAATAATAGACCTGACTAGCAAAAGTACCAAACGCACCCCCCCACCACCGTTTACTACCTCTACTCTACAACAAGAGGCCAACCGTCGACTCGGCTTTTCGGTTAAGCAAACCATGATGTTTGCTCAAAAACTTTATGAAGGTATGGATATAGGCAATGAAGGTTCGGTTGGTTTGATTACCTACATGAGAACGGACTCGGTAAATTTGGCTAGTAAATTTTTAGGTGAGGCTAAAGATTATATTAACCAAACTTTTGGTTCTAAGTATTCACTACCACAACCGCGATTTTATAAGACCAAATCTAAAAATGCCCAGGAAGCCCATGAAGCTATTCGCCCTACCCATGTAGATAAAGACCCAGAATCAATCAAAGAATATTTGGATCCCAAAGAATACAAGCTTTATAAATTAATTTGGAGTCGGGCGCTAGCCACCCAAATGACTGAAGCTGAAATGTTAAATTCCACCTTAGAAATAAGTGAATCGGAGAATAAGCATGTATTTAAAACAACTGGTCAAAAAATGATTTTTGATGGCTGGTTAAAACTTTCGTTTGATAAACACGAAGATAATTTGTTGCCAGAACTAGTAGTGGGAGACGCTCTTAAACTAGAAAAACTTTTACCAGAGCAACACTTTACCGAACCGCCAGCTCGATACAGTGAGGCAACACTTGTAAAGGCCTTGGAAGAATACGGTATCGGCCGACCTTCTACTTACGCCCCCACTATTTCAACAGTCGTTGATAGAGGTTATGTCGAAAAATTTGAAAGGCGTCTAAAGCCCACCGACTTGGCGATGTTAGTCAATGACTTATTAGTGGAACACTTCCCAGAAATCGTTGACTATAAATTCACAGCCAACCTGGAACAGCAGTTAGACGAGATTGCTGAAGGTAAAGAACAATGGGTGCCAGTTATTGAAAGTTTTTACTTACCATTTAAAGGACATTTAAATAGTAAAGAACAAGAAGTAACCCGAAAGGATATTATGAAAGAAAGAGAAATAGGTCTTGATCCAAAAACTGGATTAATGATTAAAGTTCGAATTGGCCGCTACGGTCCTTACATTCAACTCGGTGAAGGAGAGGGTGATAAGAAGCCAAAATTTGCCTCCATACCTAAGGGTATTAATATGGATGAATTAACAATTGACCAGGCGGAAGAATTACTGGCCCTTCCCCGCACACTTGGTATTGCAGCTGATGGACAAGAAATGACAACTAATTTTGGTAAATTTGGTCCTTACATAAAAAAAGGAAGCGAGTATCGTTCCCTAAAAGAACCAGACAATGTTTTGACTATTGATTTAAAACGAGCAGAAGAAGTTTTTGCTACCCAAGCAGCCCGTAGCGGCACGATTGCTGAACTGGGGGTTGATGAAGCGGGTAATAAAATAATTGTGAAGGCTGGACGTTTTGGCGCCTATGTTACCAACGGAACTATCAATGCTACCATTCCAAAAACTACCGAACCAAAAGAAGTAAA
>CAYGFD010000014.1:0-17033 GCA_964349095.1 uncultured Gammaproteobacteria bacterium | reverse complement strand
AAACCTTGGAGGGTAATTTACGCGATGTTAAGAGGGCGCTAGAACGAATTGCTAAGGGTACTTATGGTGTCTGCAAATACTGTGGTAAGGAAATTTCCGAGAAACGTTTGATGGCCCGTCCGGAATCCGGATCCTGTATGGATTGTAAGACTAAGAAGCTGGCCGAAAAATAATGTTGGGTAAAATTCCGTTAAGTAATTTCTGGCTTATCGGTATAGTGTTACTGGCTATTGATAGAATAGTTAAATATTTGTTTTCCTTAGTATCCGAACCGCTGGGTTGGGATGCGCTGAATTTTGGTTTGAATAAAAACACTAATATATTTTTAAACCTAAACCTAGGCCAATCTCTATCGGTTATAATAATGGCCATAGTGTTAGTATTTATTATCTTTGTTTTTCGGTCATTTAAAGACCAATCGCCCTACTTTCTTTTAAGTGCGGTCTTTATTTTAGTTGGTGGCGTTAGTAATTTATTTGATAGACTTTTTTTTGGTTATGTTATTGACTATATAAACCTGGGGCGGATTATAGTTTTTAATTTATCAGATATTTTTATCGTTACTGGTGCGCTAGGAATAATATATTTTTATAAGAAGCTAAATGTCGTCTAAAACTTTTACCGCGGCCGTAGTTGGTTTAACTACCCACATCGTTGAAGTGGAGGCGGACCTATCATCTCAACTTCCCGGTATTTTTATTGTCGGCTTGCCAGATAAAGCGGTAGAAGAAGCTAGAGAACGAGTTAAGTCGGCTTTAAAAAATACCGGCCTTGAACTACCTCGACATAAAATTACTGTTAATCTAGCCCCGGCTGACCTAAAAAAAGAGGGCTCAAGCTACGACCTGCCGATCGCCTTATCTATATTAGCCGCCTCAGGCCAACTTAAAATTACTGAATCACTAGACCAATCCTTATTTGTTGGCGAACTGTCCTTAAACGGTGACTTGCGGACAGTTAACGGTGTATTGGCAATTGCTCGTAACTGTCGCGGTAAAGGATTTAAAAATTTATTTGTACCCAAAAACAACGCAGTAGAAGCTGCGTTGGTAGATGACATAGTTGTCTACGGCATTACATCGCTGAGTGAATTACTTTTGCACTTGAGCGGTCAAAAGACTCTGGAACAACAACCAGTAACAAAAATCGATAATCATAAAAGGAATTTGGTATCTACGCTCAATGATATTAAAGGGCAAGAACAAGCCAAAAGAGTTTTGGAAATATGCGCTGCCGGCGGACATAATTTATTTATGTCCGGACCTCCTGGTACCGGTAAGACTATGTTGGCAAAGGCGTTGGCAGAGTTATTACCACCATTAACTCGTGATGAAATTCTAGAAGTAACAGAAATATATAGTGTGTCGGGTATGTTGAACCAAGGGGATATTACAAAAACAGAAAGGCCGTTTCGCTCACCTCATCATACCGCCTCAGACATCGCCTTAGTTGGCGGGGGATCAAGCCCGAGGCCTGGTGAAATTTCTTTATCTCATCGTGGGGTTTTATTTTTAGATGAGGTGGCAGAGTTTTCTCGTTCAGTCTTAGACAACCTTCGGCAACCACTTGAAGGCGGACAAATAATTATTTCGCGCGCCGCGGGCAGTGTGTCATTCCCAGCTCGGTTTATTTTAGTAGCCGCTATGAATCCATGCCCTTGTGGCTTTGCTGGAGATAAAGAAAAAGCCTGCACCTGCACGCCAGCGATGATTTGGCGTTATCAAAGAAAAATATCAGGGCCTCTATTAGACCGGTTTGACCTACACATTGAAGTGCCTCGCGTACCTTTTGAAAAACTTATTAGCCAAACAGTAAATCAGTCCGCCGAAGAAATAATTTCTAAAATAAACCAAGCTAGGGAAACCCAAAACAATCGCTTTATCAAATACCATTGGCATTTAAATTCAGAAATGGATTTGAAAGCAATTAAAGAATTTTGCGAATTGGAACAGCAGTCGGTTGAATTATTGCGACAAGCTGTAAATCGTTGGCATCTATCAGCCAGGGTTTATCATCGTTTAATTAAGGTGGCGCGCACCATTGCCGACTTGGACGCCAAGGAAAAAATTCTTCCTAGCCATTTAGCAGAAGCCATACAATACCGCCCCCGATTAGGAACTTAATTAACGAATATAGGTGAAAGGATTGGTGCGGCGGCCATTAATGATCACCTCAAAGTGTAGGTGTGGTCCGGTTGACCTACCGGTTGACCCCATCAAAGAAATATTCTGACCACGAGTAACTCGATCTCCAACAGAAACTAATAATTTACTGTTATGGGCATACAAAGTCTGTAAACCTTGTCCGTGATCAATAATTATATAGTTACCATAGCCGCCATTATTCCAACCCGCCCTAATAACCACACCATCTTCAGCTGCATAGATTGGGGTGCCGGTGTTATTAGCCAGGTCGACTCCGGTGTGTCTTACGCCAAAGTATTGGCTAACACGACGCGCGGTCGTAGGCCATAATAATTTAGTAACCGTCGTCGGATTAAATGTTAAGCTAGTAGGGGTTTTGGTCGGTGTAGTAACTTTTGGTGCCGGCGGTACATAGGGTCGGCCGCCTGGTATTACTAAAATTTGTCCCACCGTTAATCCGCCTTGAATATTATTAAAGTCAGCAATCTGATCGGCTGTAACTTTATAGAGAGAAGCAATTTTTGCTAAAGTATCCCCCTTGGCAACACGGTGTGAAACACCGCTTGATGGCAAGATGGTTAATTTTTGTCCTATTCTCAAAACGCTATTAGAACCCAAACGATTTTCCCATAATAAAGTTGCAATTGAAATACCAAACTTCTGTGCAATCGATGATAAAGTATCGCCGGACTCAACTAAATAATACTCAATGTCCCTGCGCACCCCTCGCGCTGTGGTTACTATTTGCGGTTTTATAATTGCGCCACCCTCATCCAGAACTAAATTACCATCATCCGTACCGCCACTCGGATCATAAACAGCGCCCGGCGGCAGTCCTAAGGATTCGCTAGTGAGCGAGCCGAATTCTTCCTCCACTATTTGAACCAACAAATCATTTCCTCCAAAATCTCCGGCGTTTACATCTCTTATTAAAAAATTATTTAATAAAATGAAACCGGTAGCAAAGAAAATTATAGTCAATGGCAACCAATTTTGGTGTAAAAGCCTAGAGGGAGAAATAGCTTTTAATAAACGCTCGCGCTCACGTCTTGTCGATAGCCATAACTTATATGGCCATACTAAAAAAATTCTCCACATCCAAAAAAATAAAATACCGATTTTGGCAAAAGTATATCTTCCAAATTTTTTTCCTAATTTAAAAAACACGCCTAAAAATTTTATCACCCTAAGCCCTAGGCGCAACACCCAAACTCTTAAATGTAATAATACTTTATTAATATCTTTATCCCTTCTTATTTACCTCGCGGTCACGCTAAAAGCCGGCGCCTAAATAACCGTCGGGTTGTGTGGGTTGATAAATATACTACAAAATACCATGTTTTTTGATCATGGTCAAGACTAAATTGTTATGCGTGAGAAGCGGCGCGAACCGACTTGCACAATATTTTCTTTCTTTAATACAACTACTTCCTGCCAATTTTTGATCTTTATTTCATTAACCTTAACAGCACCTTGCTCAACCATTCGTCTGGCCTCACTTTTACTTTTCGATAATTTTCCAAAAACCAACAAATCCAAAATATCTATTTTTTGAGCACCTTTCCATGCCATGGTTGGCATAGCGCTGGGCACTTTTTTATCTCTATGAATACTATCAAACTCACTCGCCGCATGACTGGCTGCCTTCACCCCATGATAAAGGGCTACCACTTCTTGAGCTAATCGAGCTTTAATATTTCTCGGATTAGTGCCCGACTTCATTTCTTTTTCCAACTTTTTTATTTCTTCGGTAGTTACCCTAGTGGTTAAATAAAAATATTTAATTATTAATTCATCAACCACCGACATTAACTTACCAAACATATCTAAAGGTGCATCTGTTATATTGATAACATTGCCCCAACTGGTAGACATTTTTCTACTGTCAGTTCCTTCCAACATGGTAAATGTCATGATGTCTTGAGGGGGCTGGTTATAAACCGGTTGAATTATTCTCCCCGCCTGTAAGTTGAAAAGTTGATCTGCGCCGCCAACCTCCAAATCACTGCGGACCGCGGCAGAATCAAAACCTTGCATAAGTGGGTATAATAACTCTCTTATACTTATCTCTTGATTAGCGCTAAATCTGTCTTTAAAATTTCTACGTGCCAACATTTGTTGCACAGTAAAAGATTCTGCTAATTTTGCTACCTCAATAAAAGTCATGGCACTCAACCACTCACTATTGTAACGCCACTCGACTTTGTCTAAATCCAAAATCAGGCCCAACTGTTTCTTATAATTTTTCATATTCTCCGCCACCTGTTCTTCAGTTAAAAAAGGACGTTTTGATAATTTATCTGAGGGGTCTCCCACTAAGGCCGTAAAATCGCCGATGATTAATACCACTTTATGTCCCAAGTCTTGAAATTCTCGTAATTTCCATAAAGCAACCGCCCTACCAAGGTGTAAGCGCGGGCCAGTTGGGTCAATGCCCAATTTAATTCTCAGTACCTCGCCCGACAAAAGGCGTTTTTTAAGCCGGGCAGCGACTATAACATCCTCCACCCCGCGACTTAATAATTGATTTATTTTACCTAAATCAGTAATAGTCTTTTTCATAATATTGTTTTAATTGTAGCACGGCGCCTGCTATAATTGAATAAGTTATATTTATGAAAAGGAAAGTTTATTCTCCAAACAATAGCACCAGCTGGCGACACCCCGCTACGCCTAAATCAGGCGCACGCCGAAAACGCTGGCCTTGGAAAAAAATAATACTTTATATAGTACTTATTGGTTTCATTGGATCTGGGGCTGTTTTTATCTGGGCCAGCCGAGATCTACCAACCCCTGAAGGTATTATCCGCCGTACTGTACCTCAAAGCACCAAAATATATGACCGTACCGGCGAAACCGTTCTTTATGATATACACGGAACACAAAGACGAACTAGTGTAGAGCTTAAAGACATACCCCTTTATTTACAGCACGCCACCTTGACCGCTGAGGACAGAAGTTTTTATGAGCACAAAGGTTTTAAGTTTACATCCATGATTCGCTCCTTGTTAGTAAATATAGTAAGTGGTGATAAGGCTCAGGGAGGGTCAACTATTACACAACAATTTATAAAAAACGCTATCGTGGGCGGAGAAAAAAGTTACCTACGAAAAATTAAAGAGGTAATTTTAGCGTATCAAATTGAAAGAAAATTTTCTAAAGACGAGATACTAAAGTTATATTTTAATGAAATCCCTTACGGCTCCAACGCTTATGGAGCGCAGGCCGCTGCGCAAATGTTTTTTGGAAAAGATGTTTCCAACCTAAGCCTCGCTGAGAGTGCAATACTGGCTGCTATTCCAAAAGCTCCGACTTATTTTTCACCTTGGGGAAGTCACATTGACGAATTAATCGCTCGCCAACAATACATTATCGGTGAAATGGTAAATGAGGGTTATATTAGCGAAGAAGAGGCGGCGGCGGCTAAAACAGAAAAATTATCCTTTGTCGAAAAACAGGAAAATATTATTGCGCCACATTTTGTTTTTTATATTAGAGAATTGTTGGCAGAAAAATATGGCGAAAAAACTGTTGAGCAAGGTGGTTTAAAAATTATCACGACCCTAGACTTAAAAAAGCAAAAAGCAGCGGAAGAGGCAATTGCCGCCAGTGAGGAAAAAAATAAAGGTTATAAAGCGCAGAATGCGGCCCTCACCGCAATCGATACAAAAACCGGACAAATTGTGGCGATGGTTGGCTCCAGAGATTATTTTAATGATGAAATAGCTGGTCAGGTAAATGTTGCACTGCGCCCTCGACAGCCCGGATCCTCTTTTAAACCAATCGTCTACACTAAAGCATTTGAGAAAGGTTATACCCCAGAAACTATTTTATTTGACGTTGTTACTACTTTTAAAACCGATACCAAAGATTACACCCCCCACAACTATAATGATAAGGAAAACGGCCCTGTTAGTTTGCGGCAAGCCCTAGCTGGATCTTTAAATATTCCGGCAGTAAAAATTCTATACCTAACCGGTATTGATAATGTCTTAAACCTAGCCGACACATTAGGCTACACCACCCTGCATGACCGTAGTCGATTTGGTTTGTCGCTAGTATTAGGTGGCGCAGAAGTTAAATTGTTAGAACACACCAATGCCTTTGCCACACTCGCTCGCGAAGGTGTTTATAAACCAACTTACCCAATACTCAAAGTAACTGACCCTACTGGGACTACTCTGGAGGAATATAAAGATAATGAGGAAAGAAAGGTTTTGGAGCCACAAATTACTCGCGAAACAAGCAGTGTACTTTCCGACAATAACGCTCGTGCCTATATTTTTGGACAAAATAATTATCTGACTTTAGGTGATCGCCCGGTCGCCGCTAAAACTGGTACAACCAATGATTACCGCGATGCTTGGACTCTTGGTTATACACCTTCTCTAGCTGCCGGCGTTTGGGTGGGCAACAGCGATAACTCTGAGATGAAAAGAGGGGCAGATGGTTCTGTAGTGGCGGCGCCTATTTGGCAGTCGTTTATGAGTAAGGCCTTGGCGGGTACGGCGGTTGAAAATTTTACACCCCCTGAACCGGTATCAGTTAATAATCCAATGGTAAATGGTTTTTTAAGTGGTAGTGATGTTTTAATTGACCGAGCTAGCGGCAAGCTTGCCACCAATCTTACACCACCTTCGTTTGTAGAAAAAAGAAGATACCGCCAATACCACACTATTTTATATTATATTAATAAAGACAACCCGTTAGGAGACCTTACCACCAACCCCACCAGTGATCCTCAATTTGAAAACTGGGAGGCGGCGGTGAGGCGCTGGTCTCAAGCTCAGGGTTTATACGATGAGTCTCCGCCAACTGACTTTGATGATTTACACATACCTGAAAATGTCCCCTCTCTAAATATAATGTATCCGAGCGAAGGCCAAACCGTTTCTACTAACCCCACCACATTTACAATCAACGCGTTTGCGCGCCGTGGAATTAATAGGGCGGCTTACTACATCGACAACCAGTTTATTGGGGAAAGTAAGGTTTATCCTTTTTCACTAAACCTAACTATTACCGATGAACTAACGAATGGCTTCCATAGATTAAGGGTGGTGGCGTTTGACGATATTGATAATTCCGCTAGCGCTGAATCAAATTTTAACCTTTTAACTACACCAGTAGCTTCACCGTTTTCTTTTAACTGGGCGTCTCCGAACAATAACGATGTCTTTAGTGTTGATTCAGGCTCCACTAATTTAAGTTTTAATTTAAACAACCCTGGCCAAATAAAAAAAATTGACCTTTATTATAAAATAAATGATGGTCAATCGAATTGGTTCGGTGTTATTGAAAATATTCAAACCAGCATTTCAACCCAGCTGGCTTTTAAAGGGGTGGGGGATTATAGTGTTTACCTAATACTGACCGATAACTTGGGTATTACAAAAACCAGCAAACCTATAAATTTCCGTGTAGAATAGTTACTGACGGATTGGCATTATTATGTAGATGTAATTATTATCATCTACGGCTTTTAATAATCCAGGATTGTTGGTATCCACAACCTGCAATTCAATATCCTTACTGGCCAGAGCCTCTAGACCGTTTAAGAGATAGTGATAATTAAAAACTATTTCGTTTGACTGGCCGGTCACTTTAGATAATGGCAAAACCGACACATCTTCACCCACCTGATTATTGGCTGAGGAAATCGCCATAGTCTTGTTGTCTGCGTCTATCACAAAACGCACATCATTTATTCCCGATCTAGTAAACAGCCCCGCGCTTTTTACTGCTTGCAGTAAATTATTTTTATCCATTTGCACTGTGGTATTAAAATTCTTTGGGATAATCTGTTGATAGTCTGGAAACTGCGCTGATATTAAACGGGATACTATTACCGTCTCATCAACCGAAAACATAATTTGATTATCCCCAATACCCAGCGCCACATCTATACCCTCGCTGTTTGATAAAACCTTAATCAGTTGTTGAGCGGTTTTTGGGGGAATAATAACTTTACCCTCGCCATCGCCTTTAATAGTGTCTATGCTTTTTTCAGCCAACCTATAACTATCTGTCCCAACTAGTGTCATTTTTTTATTGTCCAAAATCATTAAAATTCCGCTAATTTCAGGCCTATTTTCATTTGTATTAACAGCCAACAAAACCTGGTTTAACGCCTCACCTAGATCTTGGTTTTTGTAATTAAAAACTTTCTTTCCAACAACTTCTGGTATTACTGGGTAGTCATCCGCCGAAAGCCCCCTCACAACGCTTTGGTGTCCGGCACAAGAAATTTTTAAATTTAAACCCTCAAGCTCTAAACTTATCTTGTCGTTTGGAAGTAAGGAAACCAGTTCCGTAAACAATCGTCCTTGAACAGTTATCGCCCCCTCTTCGTCCACCTTCCCACGAACTTTCGTTACTACACCGATTTCTAAATTGGTGGATTGTAAAGTTAATAAACCAGACTCTGTTTTTAATAAAATATTATTTAATATCGGGAGGGTGGTGTTGCGACCAGCGAGGTTAGAAACAACTATTAGACCTTTATATAAGTTTTCTTTAGTACAAGTTATCTTCATAGTAGTTGATGTGTATAAGTTAATAAGTTTTTTTAGGGCTTAAAAATATAGGTGAATAATTTTTTTCTATGTTCGTATGTTGTGGATGGGGCTGTTACTGAATCTCTAACAAGTTGTGGATGGTTAAGAAAAATTAATTATCAGAGAGTTGTTGTATAACACTGTTGATATCATGTTGAAGGGTTTGGTTGGTTTTTAATTCTGCAACAATCTTGAGATAAGCGTGCATGGCGGTGGTGTGGTCTCTCCCCCCTAACTCCTGGCCAATATTTGGGTATGAAGATTTTGTTTCGGAACGCATTAAATACATAGCGATTTGTCTTGGAAAAACCAACTGTTTTTTTCTACTAGCCCCTACCAAATCCTCATTACTAATATCAAAATATTTACAGACGACTGATATAATTTTTTTAGGGGTAATAGCTTGTGAGCGGTCAGGGGTGTTGTTGTATTGCAAGATATTCTTAACAGACTCTAAATCAAGCCCTTGGTTGTTTAATTGTTTCCAGGCCATTATTTTATTTAAACTACCTTCAAGTTCTCGAATATTGTTTTGGGCATTACTGGCCAAGTAGTTAATAACATCCTTTGTTAAAATATAGTTTTTATCCTTACACTTAGCCTCTAAAATAGCTATACGGGTCTCTAAATCCGGCAACATTATATCGGCTAGCATTCCCCATTCAAAACGCGAAACCAGCCTTTGTTCGAGGGTTGGTATAGCTTTAGGGGGGCGATCAGAAGTTAATACTATCTGCTTGTTTGCTTGGTGCAGGGTGTTAAAAGTATGAAAAAACTCTTCCTGTGTGCCTTCTTTCCCAGCTAAAAACTGAATATCATCTACTAAAAGCACATCAATATTGCGATAGCTGTTTTTAAATTTGTCCATTTTACCTTTACTAATGGCTTCAATAAATTCGTTGGTAAATTTTTCACAAGTAACGTACAAAACTTGTTTATCTGGGGTTTTTTTTAATATTTCGTGGCCAATAGCCTGTAGTAAATGGGTTTTGCCTAAGCCAGAACCGCCATAAATAAACAAAGGGTTGTAGGCGCCGCCGGGGTTTTCGCTTACTGCTCTGGATGCAGCATGAGCCAACTCGCTATTTTTACCAATAATAAAATTTTCAAAAATATAATAAGGATTCAGCGCCCCCCTATTTACAGGGCGGTGAATAATATTTTCAGTTCTAATTTCCATAACATCAGAGACCATAACCGGAGCTGGTCGACTAGTGTTAACGTTATAGATAATTTCTTTTATTTCCTGCCCAGCAATATTCTTTATCGCTTTTACAATGAACTCATGATATTTCTTTTCAAGCCAGGCCTTTGTAAAAGCATTAGGAACGGCTACTACTACACGGTCATTAGCATATGATTCGATGTAGGTGTTTTTAAACCAGGTTGTGAAATTGGCTTTACTAATTAATAATTCCAATTCACCCAAGGTAGATTGCCACAATTGCTCGTTTGTCATATGTTCTATAAAGTTTATACTAAAAAACACTAACCGAATACCGTTAAAAATTTTATATCTGTTTATAAGGTGTGTAAAGGTTGTGGATTCATTTTATACTTTGACCAAAAGCCACCCAATTGCTATATTGAGATAGCTTAAATAATAATATATGCCAAAAAGAACTCATCAACCAAAAAAGCTTCATCGTGCCAAAAAGCATGGTTTTAGAAAACGCATGTCTTCGGCGGCGGGTAAAAAAGTTTTGGCCAGACGCCGTAGTCGTGGTCGCAAAAAACTTAGCGCCTAGTAATGCTACCTAATAAGTACAAACTAAAACAAGAAGAAGATTTTAAGAAAGTATACAAACTTGGAAAGAGAAGAAATTTTCCATTGTTTACTTTGCGTTATTTCATCGGGCCAAATATAGACACAAAAATCGCTGTTGTAGCATCTATAAAAGAGGTAGGAAAGGCAAATAAAAGAAATCTTGCCCGAAGGCGTATTTGGGCGGCATTGGCAAAAACATTAAAAATAATGCCTAAAAAGGGCTTTTTATTGATTTTTACATTAAGAAAGGTCGTATTGGATGAAAAATGGGCTAATATTAGTGACAATATTGATAAAATAATTAAAGATTTGGCTAATATTAGTAATAAAAGATGAAGATTAATTTTTTCCAGCAGATAGCGTTGCAGGTAAGGGGCCTGCTTCTGTTTCTTATCAGGTTTTACCAAAAGACTATATCACCAGATCATGGTTTTGGGAGGGTTGTTAACCCCTTAAATGGGTGTCGATTTGTTCCATCTTGTTCAGAGTATGCTTATCAGGCGGTTGAGAAATACGGGGTATTAAAAGGTGGTATAATGTCTATTAAGCGATTATTTCGTTGCCATCCTTGGCAAAAAGGGGGCTATGATCCAGTATCATAATTTTTATGGGTAA
This sequence comes from uncultured Gammaproteobacteria bacterium, assembly GCA_964349095.1. GTDB lineage: Bacteria > Patescibacteriota > Patescibacteriia > Veblenbacterales > UBA10138 > UBA10001. The sequence goes on along the minus strand of CAYGFD010000014.1, from coordinate 5,949 downwards.
TATTTTTTCTATAATTTTTTATCAACCAATTTTTAACCTGCTGATTTGGTTATACAACGTTTTAGGTCAAAACGTTGCCTTATCTATATTAGGTCTGACCATTATCATTAAATTGATATTGTACCCTTTTTCTCGTCAATCAATTAAGGCGCAGAAAGCACTACAGGATATACAGCCAAAAATAAATGAATTGAAGGAAAAATACAAAGACGATAATCAGGCCATGACTCGGGAAATGATGGCTCTTTATAAGCAGGAAAAGGTTAACCCTTTTTCTTCCTGCCTGCCCATGCTAGTGCAGTTACCTTTTTTATATGCAGTGTTTAGGGTATTTAGAGACGGGCTTAATTCAGAGGGGTTTAATTTACTTTATCCATTTGTTTCGAACCCAGGTCACATCGACCCTTTCATACTTGGTTATGATCTAAGCCACCCGCTATGGGTCATTGGCCTACTAGCCGGCCTCGCGCAGTTTTGGGCCACTAAAATGTTAATGAAAACAAAGCAAAATGCGCTAGTAGCCCAGGGCAAGCCAGATGCGACCGCCATGATGAATAAGCAGATGCTTTATTTTATGCCGGGCTTAACAGTAATATTTGGCCTCAGTTTACCTGGTGGCTTAATGTTGTATTGGCTAGCTAATACCCTATTACAAATATTGCAGCAGTATATAATGTTTGGTAAAAAAGCTTCCAATAATTCTAATGATAACAATAAGTAAATTATTTAATTTACCTGTTTATACTAAGAGCGGGACGGCACTTGGAAAAATAATTGATGTAGAGATTGATTCATTAAATCAGGCTGTTTTACGTTATTACATAAAATCCAGCGCCGGACTGCTTGGGCTTTGGCAAGACAATTTAATAATTACTGCGGAGCAAGTAATATCTATATCCGATAAAGAAATGGTGGTGGAGGATTTAGTTATAACAGACAAATCACCCGCTATTCAGCCGACTATATAACAAATAACACTATTAGATAATAGTGTTATTTAAATTAATCTTTTTTTACCAGCGATCACTTTTAATGATTGCGAGGCGATTTTTATTGTAACCGGAGTCTTTAAAACCCTTTCGCCGTCAACCACTACTGGTAACGAATTCCCTGGAGATAATATACGGCAACTCTCCATAACTATCTGTGATGAGTGGTCTGATGATTTTTTATTAAAACCCAAGAAACCTTTTTCTGGAATAGGGTTTAAGATGGTTTCTAATAAGTGATTTTTAGGATTAGCAATCTGTGTTTTACCGTGATTCTGCCAAGTATCAAGATTGCAGATCTTAACCTGATGGGGGTGACTAAAATCAATAGTATATTGTTCGTTACAGATGATAGTGGGTAGCCCCTCAACCGTTACTGAACGTATAAAATATTGGTTATTTACCTTACCAATGTCGATAGTATCGATAATCCTACTAGAAAGAACGTGGCAAGAAAGCACACCGGTTGGTATGCCAAGTAGGCCAGCTAGGACCTGTTCTTTCTCGCCGACCGGTATTAAACCAATCGTAATATCTGGCTTTTTTCCTAAACTTAAGGCGGAAACGACTTTACTCACAGTTTGATCGTTGCCGACTGCCACGATAGTATCAGCGCCGTCTTTGATTGCGGAATCAATCAAATCGTTGGCGCTTTTTAGAATAGTAAGTTTTCCAACCCGACCCTGTATTCCCAAATCAGTTAAGGTATTTTCAATCTTAATTAAAGTATTGGCGTGGGATCGGTCGCCGGTGTAAGTATCGTATAAATAAAAATAAGGCATCAGACTTAAGTCTTGATAACTAAACAATCGGAGCTACTGTTTTTTTATTTAATTTATTAATTACTGTAGTCGCCTCGCTTCTTTCAACCTTCTCTAAGTGGGACATTTGTAACTTGCCATTAAGTTGGGCTCCTTCTGCCATAACTAAAGTTCTCACCATAACATCGCCATCGATTTTACTGGTTGCAGTCAGTTCAAGTTTTTCAGTGATTTCTAAATTTCCTTTAATCCTGCCGGCTATTTTTGCATTCATCGCTTTGATGTTTGCGGAAATACTTGCCTTATCGCCCACTATTAGATTTGCTTTAGTGCTGACGGTGCCGTTTACTTTCCCATCGACAATAATGTTGCCATCGCTAACTAAATCCCCTTCCACTTTAACCGCGGAACTAATAATTGTATCAGCTGCGTCTGATGAAGCGTCTTTTGAGTTGAACATAGGTTTTCAATTTAATAACAAAAAGTAAGACCATTTTAATATTTTTTTAACCCCAAGTCAAAGTTAATTGTCAGAAGCCCCTGGTTTAGCTAGGCTTAAGAATGTAGTATTGACATATAAATAATTTTGAGTGATAACTAGGTATTGTAGTTGTGCCCCCGTAGTTCAATGGATAGAACGGTCCCGTCCTAAGGGATAGATGTGCGTTCGATTCGTGCCGGGGGCAATGAGGGCCCATAGTTAAGTGGTATAACGGTGCATTCGCATTGCACAGGCGGGAGTTCGATTCTCCCTGGGTCCACCAAAAGATTATTAATTTATTGTCATGGAATTAGTTTGGCATAAGTCACTGAAAATTTTTTTAAACACAATTCCTGTTTTGATAATGATTGGGTTAATACCTTTGGTGGCGAATGATTATCTACTGACCTTTATTTACATTGTTATTATTAGCGTAGCGTTGTTTGTAAAACTATTTCGCCACGATCTTTTGGCCCTAGTACTTGGATTTGTGGTAATGATTATTTTTGAATATCTTTTTATTAGCACTGGTGTGGAAACGTTTGTCAGGGCCTCACTTTTTGGGTTAATGCCTTTATGGTTACCATTTTTATGGGCGTATGGGTTCATTGCCATAAAGCGGTCAGTCGAAATATTAAATGAATAAAAAGTTGGTAGTTTGTAAATAAAAAAAACCAACCTTGGGGTTGGTTTTTTGGTAATGAAAATTTTATAGTTGGAGGTGTAACCCTTGATAGTGTTTTTTTGCTATCAATTTGTGTAACGGGCGAAGAGGAATTATTAGTAAAATCCCGATTATGGATGGAATAAGCCAGTTTTCAGGCTTAAAACAAATGTAGACGACCATACTACAAATGGCAATGATAAGAGCAAAGAAAAGCAATACCAAATATCCTTTGGAAGTGTTTTCGTTAGACATATTTCCTCCTTAAAAAGTGCTGTTTTATATTTGCCTAGCTAATGCTAAATTAGCATTTTTAGTAACTTTGTCCAGATCATTATAATTTGACCGAGGTTATTGTTATTGATAAGGTTAGCCCAGATAAAAACGGACCTTAACTTATTAGGAGGTTTCATGGAGCCAAATTATATAATCATGTATTTTGGTATTGTCTTGCCGCTTATTGGATCAGTAGTTTTTATATTTTTAGGGTTAGTTTCTGAAGCGCCACTGCCGCGTCGTGTACGTTTTTTCATTTTTTTGCTGGCATTTGCTGGTAGTGTGACCCTGCTGTATGTCATACCAAAATACTATGACAAGTTTATGTCATCAGGCAATAAAGACGCCGCCGACATTTTCGCCGTTACGGCGGGATTCATAATCTGCCTAGGGACAACCGTCCCACCGCAATTACTATTGAAGGAGGACAACCCCCCTACCAAAACAGTTTAGTTTTTTGTTCTTTTTGAGAAGATTAGCCCGCGCTAATCTTTTTTATTTATTCATCCAAAACCGTCGCTCTGGCATGGGTAATTTTTCAATCGCATAACGTAGAGTGGTGCGGAACATTTTTTTATGGTTTCTCTTTAAGAAATTTATCAAAACAATTTTTTTTCTTTTACCAACCTCTCTTAACATCCAACCCACTGCCTTATGTATTAAATCGTGTTTATCTTTTAGTAACAGCTGAGAGAGCTTAACCGTTAGCTCAAATTTGTTATTTTTTATGAAATAAAAAGAAGATAGTATTGAGATTCTTCTCTCCCAAAGGTTGTTTGATTGGCTGAGTTTTAATAAGATATTAGTTTTTTTGTGAGATAAATATGCCCCCACTATTTTATCGGCTGATAAATCTACTAAATCCCAATTGTTTATCCATTTCGTATTGCTTAAATAGAAATTATAAATTTTTTGTTTTATTTTATCGTCACCTAATTGGAAGTTGTGAACTAAAATAAGTAGCGCAATCAGCCTTTCTTCGTGGAAGGGGGACTTTAGTAATCTGTGTATATTGTCGTATGAAAGAGTTTTATATTTTTGAGCGAGCATTCTTGATTGTGGGACAGTTAGGCCCAAAAATTTATCCCCCTCGCCATATTCCCCGGGTCCGGTCTTAAAAAACCGTTGCAAGATAATCACCCTCTTAGTGCTAGCGAGTTTTCTAATTTCTTTTTTTAAATTTATTAACGTCATAATTCTAGTGTAAGGCAGTGGTGATAAATTAAAAAGGCCAGGTTCTTGGGGAACCTGGCGTCAAATGGACTTTAGATATCTGTTGTACGGTTTTTGTATCTGATTGGGAAGTGCGTGTCCGTAGATGTTTCTAAGGTAAGCAATTTGCCCTTCGACTTTTGGGCGTAACTCGGGCTGAATAATAGAGCGATAAATTAATCCGCGTATTTTTTTGATTGTTTTCTTTGGAACACTCACGCTCATCACACTATTTACTCGGCCGGTTTTACCGAAAAGGGGGGTTTCGTATACTGGCCTAGGGACCCTGATCCAAGGTTTTTTACTTAAACCATTCATTACCATTTCCCTTTGCTGTTTGGTTGGTCGGTATCGAACCAACCTCAAACCGGTTACCAACGGCGCGCCTCTTTCTCGTTTATAACAACGCGTCTTTTTTTGGTTGACAGTAAAAATACCAGTTTCAGAAATGACTTTGTAAACAGCAATCATCACTGGTCTAGGAATAGCTCGCGCACCTGAAATTACAATGTCGTCTGCAAAAATGCTGATTGTGCAACCAATGCCATAATCGCGTAGAGTCGTTTGAATTTTATCCAGAATACATAGGCGACTAACAATTATATTTAATAGGAAAGGCGAGGTGGGCGCTCCTTGTGGTAGTCGGCCTTGATAAGTTAACAGCGAAACTACTTCTTGGATGAATTCATGAATAACTACGTGAGGATCGGGCTGGTGATCGAGAATGTACTCGCTCGGTGGATTAAACATTTTTCTAAACCAACGCACCTTGCGGCTGGAAAATAACGGAGGCCTTGGAAAGTGTTGCTTTGGGCCGGCAAGTTTGCGGTCGGCAATCACTCGGGCATAAGTTTCAACTTCTTCAAACAAAACTTCTTCAAACATTTGTTTGAGATGTTTAGCTGTTACAGATGGAAACGCGTTTTTGAAATCGATGCAGTAAACAAAACGCATCTCTGGCCGTAAATGCCTTCGAGCGTTATCAGCCGCAGATTTTTTAGGCATGAAACCATAAAGGTTGTGTGCCATCCAATCGCGGTTTAACATGCGGTATAAAAAATACCTTAAAAAACGACGCTGGAACCTTTTCAATACTGGGTGAGGTTGTTGAATCTTCCTAATGCCACCATTTTTTTTACGCAACCGTATCTCTTGGTAACTGTCTTGATGTTTAATTACCTCATCTATTTGCTCACGTTCCCATTGGAGAACGCCAGCCAGTAATAACTTTCCGAACATGGCAGTCTCCTTTAGTTTTTAATGAGTTGTAAAAGGGCGTAGCGTGTGGGCCACCCTGTGTTAGCAGTGGCCCGATGCAAACTTCGTCGCTCGAGGAACCCACCCTCCGCCGCATGATGCAGGGAGACGGCGGTGATTCGGTGGTGATTCACCAGCAGCCAGATACTGACTGCCGATACGGTTGTGTGGCCGTATTTTTACAAGTTTGCGCTTGGCACGCTGGCTCTACCTTACTTAAATGTTTTGTTTAAGTCAATATAAAAAATTAACTAACTTTATTCATTAACATTGGAATAGTTAGGTGTTTGCGGTTAGATTCACCTTTAA
>CAYGFD010000013.1:18578-19756 GCA_964349095.1 uncultured Gammaproteobacteria bacterium | reverse complement strand
CCGGCAGTGTACCAATATTATGAAGCTCTAAAGTTGGTTTTAGGGAATTACCTGGATCAATAAATCCAGCCGTTGCATGCACGATTATACCAATCCTACCTAGACTTGATTTACCCTCAAGTCTTGCCACCATATCATTAGGTAAAGTTATCTTTTCCATGGTGATACCTAGAGCAAATTCACCGGGGTGTAGAATAAATGGTTTATCATCTGTAATATTCACCTCTTCCATTAAATCAGCCACCGGTTCTTTTACATCAATACAAACGTGATTAGTGTTTTTAAATACCAAAAACTTTGAGTCTAAATGTAGATCAATAGAAGCCGGTTGAATAGCACCTTCAAATAAGGGCTCAACCGATATCTTACCAGAGTCTAATAATTTTTTTATATCTGTGTCAGATAAAATCATTTTATAATGCCACTTTTATCGCTGGCCCCATTGTAGAGGTTAAAACTATATTTCTAATATAAGTTCCCTTGATACCAGTTGGCTTGGCTTTGGTTACAGCGTTGATCAGCGCCTGCATGTTAGCTGTTAACTGGTCTTCAGAGAATGATAATTTACCAACCATTTGGTGTAAATTACCAGTATCATCTATCTTAAAGTTAATTTTACCAGAATTTAGTTCTTTTACTACCTTGCCAATATCATTAGTGATCGTTTCAGTTTTTGGGTTAGGCATTAAACCTTTTTGACCGAGTATTTTAGCAATGGGTGCCATTTTCTTCATCATATCTGGCGTCGCCACCGCTACTTCAAAATCGCATTTACCAGTGGTGGCAATGGTCTTTATCAGTTCTTCACCGCCAGTTAAAGTCGCGCCAGCGTCTTTAGCTTCCTTTTCTTTTGCTTCAGCACAAAAAACGGCAATTCTCTTACTCTTACCTAAACCGCTAGGTAAAATTACTGAACCCCTAACCTGTTGGTTGGCTTGTTTAATATCAACACCCAGTTTGAAATGCAATTCAACCGATTGATCAAATTTCGTAACCGGCATTGTCTTTAGTAACGCCACTGCATCTTTAATAGCATAGCGCTTACCGACTTCGACTTGCGCTGACGCCTGTTTTAATCTTTTACTCTTTTTTGACATGAGATATTTCTCCTGTTGGTAGTTATAGCGTCCGCTTCGCGCAGACTCCTACCTTAATTATAAATTTTAATTAATCCTTAT
>CAYGFD010000013.1:13528-18478 GCA_964349095.1 uncultured Gammaproteobacteria bacterium | reverse complement strand
GTCATCTTTACTTTAGCAATTTCTTCTAATTGCTTACGAGTAACTTTACCCACCTTTTCTTGTAAAGGCTTGCCAGATCCCTTTTCTATACCCGCTGCCTTTTTTAATAATTGAGAGGCTGGGGGGGTTTTCAAGACGAAAGTGTAAGTCCTATCCTCATACAAAGTAATCTCACATGGGATGATGTCGTTACCTTTATCTTTCGTAGCCGCATTAAACTTGGTACAAAACTCACCCAAGTTTATACCATGCTGACCCAACGCTGGACCAACTGGAGGGGCTGGTGTAGCTTTGCCGGCAGAAATTTGTAATTTGATTATTGTCTTTACTTTCTTATTAGTTGCCATAAATATTTCCTTTTACCTAGCGACAAGAAGCGATAGCTAGTAATTAAATCTTTGTAATTTGTAAGAAATCAAGTTCGACTGGAGTCTCGCGACCAAACAACGAAACCAGCACCTTAACTTTACCGCGCGCCTCATCAACTTCCGAAACCTTACCATCAAAGTCTTTGAATGGACCATCGGTAATCTTTACTGGCGCACCAACTATCACATCCATTTGGTAAGTCGGCTCTTCAATACCCATTCTCTTTTGTAATGACTTCATTTCCTCGTCCGAAACAGGTGTTGGTGTCGTACCGCTACCAATAAAGCCGGTAACATTGGGGGTGTTTCTGACTACGTACCACGAATCATCGGTCACAACCATTTCCACTAATATATATCCTGGGAATATTTTTTCCTCAACAACTTTACGCTTACCATTTTTTATTCTGATCTTTTTTTCAGTAGGAATTAAGATATTAAATATCTTATCCCCCATATCTAAAGATTCGGTACGTTGTTTTAAATTTCTAGCAACGTTTTCTTCATAACCAGAATAAGTATGTAGCGCATACCAACGTCGTCCTTGTTGTAGTGTTTGCCTCGGCATAAATTATCTTTGTAATAGTTTTTCCAAACCTAAATTGAATATATAATCTAAAAATCCTAACAAAAAAGCGATGGCAACTGATATTCCAATTACCAATAAAGTGTGAGTTGTGGCCTCTTTTTTAGTTGGCCACACGACTTTCTTCAACTCTTCAATAGAACCTTTAAAATAATTAACTATTCCCATAAAATTGAATTTTTCTGTCTTTAAAAAGCCCCGTCGGGGCTTACAGCGGTAATATACCATAAACTCTTATTTATGGCAAGTGATTTTAGATATGATAAAAGGATGGTTGTATAAGGGGGGAAATGAAATTGGTGTTGTGGTGAATGACTTGCGTCGGGTGTGGATTAGTATAGGGGTTGGGGGATGAAACCTCAATCTTCAATCTTTTGAAGACTAGGGCTTCATCCCTGTCGCCACTCTAACTTCCATACTTATTCACTTTTCAATTCTCCGAACCATCCTTTATGTATTTATAATATCCTATTTAAAAAATATCGTCAACACCTTATAAATAAAGGGATTTATTATTTACTAAAATAACTTATCCACAGTATTTATATTAAATAAGAACCCACAACAATACTAACTAAAACTAGGCTTATTGCGCTTATCCAATATACAATTGTAATACTGTTTCGGGCTCCAGCGCTAACAAAATTTACTTGCACCGGATCTAATTGTCGCTCTTTATTATTTGTGAACATATATAAATAATAAGAATAATGTTAATTAGATATCAAGGTTCTTAACATTCTGCGCATGAGCGTGTATAAAACGTTTTCTTGGAACTACATCTGAACCCATTAAAACATCAAATATTTCATCTGCTTTAGCTGCATCAACAATACTCACCTGCTTCATTAGTCTTGTCTCTGGATCCATAGTTGTTTCCCACAACTGCTGAGGATTCATTTCTCCCAAACCCTTGTAACGCTGAATATTTACACCCGCCACTTTAATTGTTTCATCGCCACCCTCTTCAATATTCAAAGCCTCTTCCACTGGCGCCTCTTCCTCTTTTTTTCCTTTTGCTTTAACTGCTTCTTCCTTAATTGATTTTATTTCTTTCATTACCTTATCTAATTCATTTTCAGAATACACATAGCGGACTTCCTTGCCTTTTTGCACCCTAAATAATGGTGGTTGGGCAATGTAAAGATGGCCCGTCTCAATTACAGGTTTAAAGTGTCTATAAAATAAAGTTAACAAAAGTGTTCGGATATGAGCACCATCAACATCAGCATCAGTCATGATGATAATTCTATCGTAACGTAACTCATTCAAATCAAATTGCTCACCAATATTTGTTCCTAAAGCAATTACCAAAGACTTAACTTCATTATTTGAAAGCATTTTATCAAGTCTTGATTTTTCAACGTTTAATATTTTTCCGCGCAAAGGTAAAATTGCTTGAAAATATCTATCCCTACCCTGTTTAGCGCTACCACCAGCCGAGTCACCCTCAACGATGTAAAGCTCCGACTCTTTTGGATCTCGTGAAGAGCAATCCGCCAGCTTTCCCGGCAAGGTAAAACCGTCTAACGCACCTTTTCTCAAAACTGATTCGCGAGCAGCGCGGGCAGCTAGCCTGGCACGAGACGCTAATAAACACTTGGCGACTATGGCCTCGGCGTCACGTGGATTCTCCTCCATATAAATTGCCAGCGCTTCTCCAACTACTGTTTCTACTGCTGGTCTAACTTCTGCATTACCTAACTTGGCTTTAGTTTGCCCTTCAAACTGTGGGTTTTTTAATTTTATGCTAATTACAGCAGTTAAACCCTCGCGGACATCTTCCCCTGAAAGATTCTCGTCTTTTTCCTTAATATAACCTTTGGCGCGACCATAAGCGTTTAAAGTTCTAGTTAAGGCGGTTCTGAAACCAACTAAATGCATACCACCTTCAACTGTATAAATATTATTTGCAAAACTGTACAAAGTTTCTTTAAACTCATCGGTATACTGTAAACCAACCTCAACCATAATATCGTCTTGTTCCTTGGCGACATAAAAAACCTTATCGTGCTTGGCTTCCACGTGAACATTTAAGTGCCGAACATAAGATGCAACACCGCCTTCAAAATAAAATTTATACGTTGCCTCCTTGCCTTTTTCCCTTTCGTCAATAATTTCAATGGACACACCTTTGGTCAAGTAAGCTTGCTGACGTAAATGATCTAAAACTAATTTCAAATCAAAATCTAAGACTGTGAATATCTCTGGATCTGGTTCAAAGATAATGGTTGTTCCAGTCCCCTTAGCTGGGGCTTCCGCTTTAACTTTACCCTGTGCCTTTCCGCGGACATATTCCTGCGCCCATAATTTTCCATCGCGTTTTACTTCGGCGCGTAGGTATGTGGACAAAGCATTAACAACTGATACGCCAACGCCGTGCAAACCACCGGAAACTTTATAACCCTCACCACCAAACTTACCACCAGCGTGTAGTTTAGTTAAAACCGTTTCCAAAGCTGATAGACCCGTTTGTTTATGTTTCTCCACTGGAATACCACGGCCATCGTCCTCAACTCGTACCCGACTACCTGCCTGCAATACGACTTTCACTTTGGTGGCGTGCCCAGCCATTGCTTCATCAATACAGTTATCTACCACCTCCCAAATTAAATGATGCAAACCTTCTTTAGCAGTATTGCCAATGTACATACCCGGACGCTTACGCACCGGCTCTAACCCCTCCAATACCTGGATTTGTTCCGCGCCATACTTACTGGCAGCAATCTTCTTTTCTTTATCTTTTGTCATAGCTTGTAATTAATGATCTCTCACTTCAATATTAAATTTTCTAATTAATGTTTGCTTAATTTTTGTAATTAACCCATCTACCTCGTCGGCGGTTAATGTTCTTTCTGAATCTCTAAAAGTAATATGAAAAGCAATACTGCGTTTAGCCTGATAAATATCAAAAACTTCGACTTGTTTCACTAGCGCGCTAGCACCCCGTATCTGCGATTCAATTGCGGCCCAGGCAACCTCTTGGGGCACAACAATCGAAAGGTCGCGAATGATGCTTGGGTACTTTGGTAAAGGCTCTATCGTCCTGACCGCAAGCGGTAATTTTATACTATCAAGATTCACTTCAACCGCAACCCCGCCACCACCTAGCACATGTGGCTTTGTCGTCGCGAAATCAACAATACCCAAAGACTCACTTAATAATTTTAAAACACCACGTATACAACCTAAACTATCACCTTTATTATCAAAAGCCGCTAAGGCAAGGTGCCATGGTTGAGAGGGTAATTTATTTTTACTCGACTTATCTCTTGGCCATTCACCTTGTTCGTTGGTAAAAACCCTACCGATTTCAAACAACTTTATTTCTTTACCCTCATCAGCCCGACGAGCAATACTAAACTGCTCATGTAAAGTGTCGTAAATAGTTGTTCTCAACCAGCGCTTAGACTGATCAGTTGGGTTCACTAACTCAATAGCTTTTTCCGGTTGCTGACCCAAGCGGAAAAAAGAATAGGATAGCGTTTCAGTCCATCCCGCCGCCACCAGAAGCTCCCGAATTTTCATACGTAAATCTTGTGCCTGATCGCGGACCGGTGGCGCTACTTCAAATTTCGGCAACGCTAAAGGAATTTTGTCATAACCATAAATCCTAGCAACCTCCTCGAGTAAATCTTCTTTAATAGCTACATCTCTGGTCGCTCGCCAAGAAGGAACCGTAACACTCCATGCCTTGGAACCCGATATCTTAAAGCCAAGATTTAACAATATTTTTTTTATATCAGCATCCTTAATATTCGTGCCAAGTCTATTGTTTATCCATTCGGCTGTAATTTTTATATATACCGGCTTAGATTTTTTGGCGTATTCATCTATTAAATCGCTTTCAACTTTTACCCCCTTATCAATATCCTGCATTACAGCAATAAATCTTCTGATAGCTAATTCAGCCAGCTCAGGATCTAGGGCTTTCTCAAAACGAGCAGACGCCTCAGTGCGCAAACCGAGCCTCGTAGCAGTCTGCCTAATATTAAC
>CAYGFD010000013.1:0-13428 GCA_964349095.1 uncultured Gammaproteobacteria bacterium | reverse complement strand
CCACCACAAACTATTTCTACTTTCTTACCGCCAATATCAATCTTAGCTAATTTTAATTTATCAGCATTAGGGTGAATTGAGACTTCCAAAACCAGTCCCACAACTACGTTCTTAAACTTTTCCTCCTCACTTTTAATTGACTCTATCTCCATTACCGACATAGTCAAAAGCTCAGCTAACTCACGTGGATTTAACCGCTTTGGTTTTTCTATCAATTCTTCTAATGTTTTGTAAGATAAATACATTAAAACTGTTCTAAAAATCTTAAATCGCCACTCAAAAATAACCTAATATCACTAATTTTGTATTTCATCATAGCTATACGAGAAAGTCCTAAACCAAAAGCAAATCCTGAATATTTTTCTGAGTCAACGCCACCAGCCTTCAACACATTAGGGTGAACCAAACCACAAGGCATTAACTCCACCCAACCTGATTGTTTACAGACACTACACCCCACCCCGTCGCAAATAAAGCACTTAACATCCAATTCAAATCCCGGCTCAACAAATGGGAAATAGCCAGGGCGCAACCTAATCTCTACTTCTCTTTTAAATATCCCTTTCAACAACTCTTTCATTACACCTATTAAATGACCCACGGTTATTCCCTCAGCCACAACTAAACCCTCTAACTGCCAAAAGGTTGTCTCATGGCTAGCGTCCGTAGCTTCGTATCTAAAAACTTTTCCCGGAACAACTGCCCGAATCGGTGCGCCGTACTTTTGCATCGCCCGAACTTGAACCGGCGATGTATGCGTTCGCAGTAATAACCGATTATCTGGATGTGAATTCTTTTCTTTAATATAAAAAGTATCTTGGGTATCGCGTGCTGGATGCCAGGCTGGTATATTGAGCGCTTCAAAATTAAAATATTCGCTTTCTAGCTCCGGCCCGTCTAGTACCATAAAACCCATAGATCTAAAAACCTCCTCCAATTCTTTTTGTACTAATGTTATGGGGTGGTAATGACCCTGCTTTGGTTTAATCCCCGGTAATGTAACGTCAAAAAAATCCTCACTTTTATTACCCGAGCCAAAACTTTTAGAACCCAAGGCTTGCTCCAACTCAATTTTTAGTGAATTGGCCATTTTACCAAAAGTTGGTCTATCTGCCGGGGACGCCTCCGTTACCATTTTCATTAAATTAGCTACCGCACCTTTACGTCCCAGGTACTTGATTTCCCAAGCCTTTGAGTCGGCAGCTGATCTTATTGCGGTTAAATCTGCCAACGCTTGTTTCTTTAATTGATTTATCTTATCTAACATATTTATGACTGTGGTGGAGCTCTTCTAATTGATAAAAAGAAAAATTCAATAATAGTGAGTATTAAAACTAAAATTAATATATTCCACCAGGTAAACAAATTCTGATCTTTTAGTAATAAAGAAAGGACCGCCACGATAGCCACAAATATACCCTGTCTAAATGAAATAGAGGCCTGCCTAGTGACCGACTCATTTCTATGAACCATAGCTCTAATACCAAAACCAACCAATGTAGTTGAACCTACTATAGCTATGAATAAACTTAGATAAAAAAACACAAAACCTGATGCCCCAGCTATATCGGGGGTAAGGTAAGATATAACCATGAACCATGAGGCCCACGCGCCAACCGTTCCCAGTATCATTAGCCAAATGTACGTTTTTAGTGACATTTAATAAAAATTAGGGGTTATCCCAACCCCTTTATTTTAACATATTTTTACATCATTCACAATACGGGGTAAAAAGCCAAATAGCTACTAATATTAGCCATAAATTCGAATTCTTTTGACTAATTTAGGAAACTTTATTTCCAATTGCTCCAATAATTCAATCTCCTTGAGTTTTATCTCCTGTGCCATCATGGAAGAGGTGCATTGCAGATGTAAAGTGTCTTCTTTTAAATAAACATTCCTCAAGCCACCGACCGAAGCGTCTCCCCACTCTTTTTTTACAAAGTTGTGTATAAATTCAACAATTTGGGCGGTTATCGCTTGTTTTAGTAATCCTTGCTCACCAAGTCTTGGTTGTAGAATATTTTTTAATGAAATAAACATATTATTTTAAATGTTGATAATTGCACCCCTGATGATCTTTATGAATTTGCTCAAAACTATCATTCTTAACTGCCAGCACTATTTCCTCAATTACACCCAAGTAATGTTTCTTCAAATCACCCACCTCTTTGTCTGTTCCTAAAAACTCTCCCGTTAAAACATTTTCATTCAAATACCAATATTGGCATGAAAGCACTTTTTCCCTAAAAAACTCTTGTGCGGCCAATTGATAAATCAATAATTGGTCTTTATCCACTTTTTCTACGCTCTTGGGTGCTTTTTCACCTGTCTTATAATCAATTATCCTAACTCCACCACCAACCGCGTCCATCCTATCAATCTTTCCAACAAATTTATAGTCGCCAAATCGTAATTTAAAAAATTGTTCGATATGTTTAGGTTCTGGTTTTAACTTTTTAGTAATCTCATAAAAATTCTTTAACTGCTCCAAACCTCTTTTTTTATAATTTTCCCGCTGAACTTTATCGTCATACCAATCCTCTCCCCAGGATTCTTGATAAATTTTCTCCAGCTCCTTAAAGGATGGAAAATCAAACTTGTTTCCCGGAGCAGAGAACAATCCTAATTGCTCTGAAGAAAATTTTGCTTTCCATAAGTTCATAAACTTCTCCAAAGTTTTATGCATACTTGATCCAAATGTTAAACTTGGCGCCCCGGGTTCTGGTAGTTTTAACAAATGCTTGTATTTATACTCCAAAGGACATTTTAAAAAAGCTGAAATAGAGGTAAAAGAAAATGAATCAGGAACAATATATCCAAACTTCTTTTTTTCTTGTATCGCAAATTCATGAGATTTAATATCATCAGCCTGCGGTTTTACTGGCCTACCTTCGCTTAATAGACCTAGCTCAAACAGAAACCGTGACGGCTTTCTCTTTTGCTTACCAAAATAATCCTCAGCCAGTGAAAAATACAATCCCTTTTTTGCCCGAGTCATTGCTACATAAAATAGCCTTCTTTCTTCTTGTAAGTGAGCATCGCCTTCTGGTAACATCTCCTTAATTAATTCCTTTGGTAACTCAATCGCCTCGCGTCTTTCAGTCGATGGAAAACGCCTGTCTACTAATTGGACAATAAACACATATTTAAACTCCAACCCCTTGGCCGAGTGCACAGTAATCAGTTTTATCATCTCTGGACCCTCTTCAGCGCTTGATGGAAGTTCACCTTCCTCTCCAGACTCTATTTCTAAACTAAAAATACTCAAATAATTCTTTAATAACTTATCGTGATTATCCAGCTCAAACTGCTGAATTTTTTTGAAAAATGCAGTTAAAAAATTAGCCTGTTTCAGCACCTCGTAATTATCTTGATTTTGGACTAGCCAATCGGTAACACCAATATCTCTAATAACACGTAAATATGTTTCACTGGCGGTTTTAACGCGACTAAATTCCGTGTGTTTAATTATACTGTCTAACAATTTTTGCGCCATTTTTTGACCAGAAACTGTCAGCGGTATAGTGACAGCCTGTTGCAACCCTTCATAAAGGGACAAACTTTTTTTGTGGCAAAAATATAATAACTTGGATAAATCTTCACCTGGTAATTTAAACCAGTCAGTATTTAAAACCCGATACATTGCTTGAGACTCATGATAATTATCCAGCAATTTAAAATAAGAAACTAAATTTAAAATGATATTTTCCTGATACAAGCCCTTACTAGCAACATACTCGTAAGGCAACCCAGCTCGTCTTAATACATTTATAAATGGGTCGCTCGATGAATTAGCGCGCACTAGGATGGCAAAATCATTCCATGTGGCCTCCTTATCACTATTTTTCAGATCAATTATTTTATTTACCACCCCTACCGCTTCTTGATGCATGTTACTAAAAGAGAGTATCTTTATTTCCCCGCCTGCACTTGCTACTGATCTTAATTTCTTGGAAAGATTTTTATTCCTACTCTTCAACTTAACCTCCAAGCGGTCAGGATTATTAAGCTGAATAAATTGATAGGACAAATCTAAAATATCTTGAGTTGAACGATAATTGGTCGTCAAAAAAACTTCACTAGATTTCGGAAAATCTTTTTTAAATTCTATAATGTTAGAGACCGACGCCCCTCGAAATTTAAATATTGACTGATCATCATCACCTACCACCGTCACATTATTCTTTGGCGCTGCTAATAACTTTATTAATTCATACTGAGCGTAATTTGTATCTTGAAACTCATCTACTAAAATATACTTAAATTGTTCTCGAAATTTATTTAATATTTGCGGCCGCTTTCTAAATAACTTTAAACAGTAATTAATCAAGTCGCCAAAATCTAAAGCATTATTATCGAGTAATAACTTTTGATAAACATGGTAAGCGTTGGCTACCTCCTTTAACCTATAAATTTCACCCTCATCGACAGAATCTGGTGTTACTAGTTTATTCTTTCTTTTACCTTTAGCCTTGCTTGTGAATTCACTCAAACCAGCGTCTAGTTGTTTCGACTCAGCCAGCCTTAAATAATCTTCAGGATAAACCTCCTCGTCTTTTGCTCTTGAAAAATGCTTAATTAAAGCATGTATAAATTTTGTGGGATTGCCCAGGGGTCGATAATAATCAAGATCAAATTTATCAAGGTTTTGCTTGACCAATAGCCATTGTTCCGTAGTTGAGAGAAGCTTAAAATCAGCCGGTAAACCAATGTCTAAACCATAATCTTTTAAAATGCGATCGGCAAATGAATGAAATGTTGATACCCATAAATTTACATAACCCATGGGTAACAGGCGATCGACCCTTTCCTCCATTTCCGTAGATGCTTTTTCTGTAAAAGTTAAGGCTAGTATTTGATCGGGTGCGGCTTTTTTTTGTTCTATAAGCCAGGCTATACGTTTTGTTACTACAGCTGTTTTACCCGTACCCGCACCAGCTACAATTAAAAGCGGACCTTCATCATGAGTGACGGCTTTAATTTGCTCCGGATTCAACCCTTCAAGATAATTCCTTTTAGGCATGAGCTAATTTTAGCACGCTAAAGAATAAATAAAAAAACCCCACTTAATTAGCAGGGTTTGCTGATACTTTGAGAACCATCTATCTCGGTGTGTTAAAACCAAAACTTGCCACTCGACCATTATGGGTTCTGACTATACCATCAATCTCCTTGGTCAATGATTCTAAATTCACCTCTGACAAGGCATTGTCACCGACAGTCACTACCCATAAAGGATCTTCAGAAGTAAAATTATTTCCTAAACCATGATGACCAAAAGCAATATTGATAGCTACCTGAAGTTCCTGAAGTGCGTAAAAACTCTCTAAAAATCGCCTAGAAATAACAAAACCGTTCGGCACGCCATCAATGGCTGTGGGATCAAAGTTTCCCGAACCATCAAAATACACAACCCGAGCAGTGTGATAATCACCGGGCCTAGACATTTGCGAAAAAACCAAATGTCCTTTATATGACACTCCCGCTAGTTCCGCTAATTTCTTGGACCACTCAATTCCAATCTCATCTGATTTTGAAACATCTAGCCCCGCCTGTTTCGCATACAGCGCCGCCGCGCCACAACCCTCGTGACTATAAACTCCATCTATTTTGGCCTGCTTAGCTAGCTCAAGCGCGCCAGTTTCGGATAGTATTCCCGATCCAGCCATGTGAATACCTCCAGGTGTACCTTCATCAATACAACGCAAACTATGATCGCGCAACTGAAATGCTTTGTCTAAGTTTGGTAAATTTTCAAAGTACTCCCGAACTCCGGTTTCCCTTATTTTTTGAAACAAAGGATTCTGTCTCTCCCACTCTTGTTTCATTAAACCGTCGAGGTGGTCCACAAAATTTTCTCCCTTCATAATTATTTTTGTTTCTTTGATTATTGTTCAATTCTTGGTCCAATAGCCTTTGTCCTATGCTTGCGTACGACTCGCAACCTTGCTAATTCCTTTTCCAACTTTACCGCTAAACCAGTATAATCTATCGTCTCAGTCTTATTTTGTGATAAAAGCTCCTGCGCTTTTTGTCTGGCTTGTTCTGCGCGCGCCTCATCAATGTCCTCAGCCCTTTCAGCGCTATCAGCCAGCACCACCACTTTACCTGGACGCACTTCAATAAAACCACCTGATACAGCCATCAGGACCTCTTGTCCAGATATTTTAACCCTCGCTTCGCCTGGTACTAAAGACGCGACAATCGGTAAATGGTCTGGTAAAACAGTTATCTCACCCATCTTAGTGGGTAAGCTTATAGACTCAACCTCTAACGCATCAAAAACGACTTTCTCCGGAGTAGCGATTTGAAAATGTATAGTTTTCATAAAAATTATGCGGCCTGATTATTTTTAGTTTGCTCTAATAATTTTGCACTCTCATAAATATACGCTTCCTTATAGTCACGATATCCATCCCGGCTCAAAACTTCATCGTGTCCGCGGTACTTTCCATCTATTTCAGGAAATGCCATACCAGATTCGGCAATTTCTTTTTCTTTAAAATCCGAAAAATTATCTAATAAATATAAATATTTATCTAGGGCAGCTAATTTTTTTACGCTTGCATAATAATTATCTCGCGTACGCGTTAATTCCTTATTTGCCTTCAAAGTTAAATCAACTGGCGCAATAAGGTTGCCTGCAATATCCATAAAATTTCGCCTCGCCCAACCTTCTTTTTTTGACTCCGGCAAACCAACCATTAATTCTTGATAATGTTTATTCAGGGCTTCCAGCGTCGTCGCAAGCTCAACCCAATCCGCCTCGACTGGTTCTGGGATTCTTTCTAAGTCTTCTGGTGAAATAGAATCTGCTCGAAATTCAGACATATTAATTAACCTCGCTAATATCTCCCTTCATATAAAAGGATTGTTCACTCTTATCATCATGCTTACCTTCTAATATTTCACTAAACCCTTTAATTGTGTCTTTGAGTGAAACATATTTACCAGGTGTACCTGTAAATGTTTCCGCAACGAAGAATGGCTGCGATAAGAAACGTTGAATCTTACGGGCACGTGACACTGCCAACTTATCTTCTTCTGAAAGTTCATCCATACCTAAAATAGCAATGATGTCTTGTAAATCTTTATAACGCTGCAAAACTCTTTGCACTTCTCTTGCCACCCGATAATGTTCTTCACCAATAATTTGTGGATCTAAAATTGTCGATGTCGAATCTAATGGGTCGACAGCGGGGTAAATACCAAGTTCAGTCAAACCACGATTTAACACTACGGTCGAATCCAAGTGAGCAAAAGTAGTGGCTGGTGCCGGGTCAGTTAAGTCGTCCGCTGGTACATAAACCGCTTGCACTGAAGTAATTGAACCCTCTTTAGTTGATGTAATACGCTCTTGTAATTCGCCCATGTCTGTAGCCAAAGTCGGTTGATAGCCGACGGCTGATGGTATACGCCCAAGTAGCGCTGACACCTCGGAACCGGCTTGAGTAAAACGGAAAATATTATCAATGAAAAGTAAAACATCTTGCTTGTCTTTATCTCTAAAGTACTCGGCCATTGCTAGTCCAGTTAAACCAACGCGCGCCCTTACTCCTGGTGGTTCATTCATTTGTCCAAAGACTAATGCTGTTTTTGCAAGCACTCCAGAATCTTTCATTTCATGATAAAGATCGTTTCCTTCACGCGACCTCTCACCTACACCCGCAAACACTGAAAAACCTCCGTGGTTGGAAGCAATATTTCTGATAAGTTCCATAATAACTACGGTTTTGCCCACACCTGCCCCACCGAATAAGCCAACTTTTCCACCTTTCATAAAAGGACAAATCAAATCAATAACTTTGATACCTGTTTCAAAAACTTCTATCTTTGTGGTCTGTTCTGTAAATTTTGGCGCCTCGCGATGCAATGGATAACGCTCTTTAGTTTTTATTGCCGGTAAATTATCAATCGGCTCACCGAGCACATTAAACATTCTGCCCAAGGTTTCTTTTCCAACTGGCACAGAAATTCCAGCACCCGAATCAATAACTTCCATTCCGCGCTCCAAACCTTCAGTCGCGCCCATGGCCACTGTACGAACCGTGTTAGAACCAAGGTGTTGCTGCACTTCTAATATCAGCTGCCGGTCGGCATCTTTACCAGCCACACCCTCACCAGTCACGGTGACTGATAACGCATCATAAATTTTTGGTAAGTTTTTTTCAAAAGCCACGTCGACTACGGGACCGATGACTTGTGTAATTTTTCCTGTATTCATAATTAATTCTTATAAATAAATTTTTAATTAAATTTTAAGCAGATTCAATAGCCGCTCGTCCGCCGGTAATATCGGCGAGTTCTGTAGTAATTGCTGATTGACGAGCTTGGTTGAAAGCTAAGGTTAAAGCGGAAATCATATCTTTGGCTGCATCAGAAGCGTTATGCATCGCAAGCATTCGCGCGGAATGTTCAGAGGCGTCTGACTCTAGAAGCGCCTGATATATTTGCATTTCAATTAATCTAGGTAATAAATCATTTAAAACTTCCTCTGGCGATGGTTCGAACTCATACTCGTAAGGATAAGTTTTTGTATTATTTTCTAAAGACACCTGTTCAACCCCCGATGCTTTAGCTGAGCCTAAATTAGGATCAACCTCAACATCGATTGGTAGTAATTGTTTGATACGAGGTTTTTGTACCACTGGCGAAATAAAATCTGTATATGCAAGAACCACCTTGTCATATTTACCAGATAAATAATCATCCATTACCAATTTAGCAATTGGTGTAATTTCTTCCATGCGAGTGGTAATATCTACTTTGGTAAACTCAGCGATGATAGTGTGTCCCAATCTAAATAAAAGATCCCGACCTCGCTTGCCAACAGTTACTAGATCCGATTCCAATTCAACTAGTTCATTTTTGTGACTTCTGATATATTTATTAGCAAGATTTACTATTTGATGGTTAAAACCACCACACAATCCACGGTTGGATGTAATAACAATCATACCAACTTTCTCTATTTTTTCCCTTTTATCCAATAGCGGGTGGGCGACGTTACTAGTCCTTGAAACTAATTGACTTAACATGTCCCAGCCTAAAGATGAGTAGGTGCGAGTAGACAGCACGTTCATGACGGCCTTACGCATCTTGGCAGTAGCAACCATCTCCATCGCTCTGGTTATTTGGCCAGTGCTTTTGATAGATCGTAAACGTCTTTTTATTTCTCTAGTCGCTTGGGGCATAATTAATAAAATCTCGAATTCTAATTTATAAATCCTAAACCATTAAATCTTTAGCTTCGATTATTAATTTCTTTAACTCTGCTTCGGTTTTTTCCGTAAACCCAACACTTACAACTTCATCCAAAACTTTATGACCTTTAACGTGATCTACAAACTTCTTCTCCCATGATTTAATATTTTCCACAGCAACTTCATCTAAATGTCCGTTAACCACTGCGTACAATACGGCGATCTGTTGACCAACATGTAATGGCTCGTACTGACCTTGTTTCAATATCTCAATAACTCTTTTACCACGCTCCAACTGTCTCTTAGTAGCTTCATCTAAATCAGAACCAAATTGTGCAAATGCCGCCAGTTCACGATACTGCGCTACATCCAGTCGCAATTTACCAGCCACTTTCTTCATGGCTTTTACCTGAGCTGCAGAACCAACGCGTGATACCGACAGACCAACGTTAACGGCCGGACGAATACCTTGGTAGAACAGATCCCCTTCCAAATATATTTGACCATCGGTAATGGAAATAACATTGGTTGGAATGTAAGCCGATACATCACCAGCCTGAGTTTCAATAATCGGTAGGGCTGTTAAACTACCACCACCGTTTTCTTTATTTAATTTAGCCGATCTCTCTAACAACCTGGAATGCAAATAAAAAATATCTCCAGGATACGCTTCTCTTCCTGGTGGTCTCCTTAGCAGTAGAGAAATTTGCCTATAGGCGACGGCGTGTTTAGATAAATCATCATAAACCACCAACACATCTTGCCCTTTGTCCATAAAATATTCTCCAATAGCACAACCAGAATACGGTGACAAAAAAGTCATAGCGGCAGGATCTGAAGCGCCAGCCACCACCACAGTCGTATAATCCATTGCCCCAAGACTTTCCAATTTAGCTACCATCTTTGCGATTTTAGATTCTTTTTGACCAATGGCAACATAAATACAAACTACATTTTGACCTTTTTGATTAATAATAGTATCTATTGCCAAGGCTGTTTTTCCAGTTTGTCTATCACCAATAATCAATTCTCTTTGACCACGACCGATCGGAATCATGGAATCAACGGCTTTAATACCGGTTTGTAAAGGTGTATTTACACCAGAGCGTGCTAACACCCCCGGTGCAATTTTTTCCACTGGATAAAACACATCGCTTTTTATCGGTCCTTTGCCATCAATCGCTTCTCCTAAAGGATTAACCACACGCCCGATCATACCCTTACCAGTAGGAATGGATAAAATTCTACCCGTAGATTTTACTGTATCGCCTTCTTTAATTTCAACATAATCACCCAGGATCATCGCGCCAACCAGAGATTCTTCTAGGTTCAAAGCCACACCATAAGTGCCTTTTCCAAACTCCACCATTTCTCCCGCCTTTACCTGCGAAAGTCCGGCTATCTTGGCTATACCGTCTCCCACTTCTACCACGGTACCTATTTTTTCACCTTTCACGTCGGCCTCAAATTGTGCTAGCCGGCTGGTAATAGTTTTTAACAAATTTTCTTTTGTAAGATCTGACATAATTCTATTTAAATTAATACGTAAATTATTTAATTAAGTTATAATAAAGTGAATCAAGCCGCCCCTTAACACTTAGATCGAACCGCTCGTCATTTACAGTCATCACTATACCACCCATGATATGCGGCTTAACAAACCATTCAAACTCCGCCTCTTTATCAATTTTTTTATGGAGAGTTTTTACCAAACTTTGCTTCTCGGTAGTTGTTAATTCTCTTGCAGACCAAATTTTTACCTGATCTCTGCCTGTTAACCCTTGCCATACCCCATCGATCTCCTGGACTATTCGCTTTCGCCAAGAAAAATGTTTGTTAGCAAGAACTGTTTGCCAAAAATTATCAACCTCTTGTTTAATATTTTTAGGATTATTAAAACAGGCGGCAATAAGTTTAGTGGCGTAATATCGCGGAGTTAACTTCATATTATTTTGCCTTAGGTTTATTGATTGTGTCTTTAACCGCTTGTTCAACTAAATCATGGTCCAACTTGGGGGTTGAAATCTTACCCAAAACCTTTCCCGTTGCCTGCACTACCAAACTCGCAGCCTGCCTTTTCACATCTTGTAGTATTTGATCTTTTTCTACCAAAAATTTTTCTCTGGTTTCTTGCAATACTCGTTCGGCTTCGGTTTTAACACGCGCCAAGGTTTCTTGTCTTTGTTTCTCTGCCTGAACTTCTGCCTCTTTCTTAATTTCCTCAGCTTGCTTCTTGGCTTCTCTCAAAGTCTCTTCTTTTATTTCCCGCACCTGTACCAAAGCTTCTTCGGCTTTTTTCGCGTCGCTTAAGCCTTTTTCTATTTCATCTGCCCGCTTTGTCATAACAGCCGTTAATGGTTTTAATGCGTAACGCCACAACACCCAAGCTACAATAGTAAAATTAATAAGCTGCGCCAGCATTAATTTCCAATCTATATAAAATGATTTTATTATGTCTTCCATAAATATTATTTATTAATCAACTTTCTTCAGGACCCCAAATTAAAATTTGAAGCCCTGATTGAAAAATGACTATTTGATAGTGAACGCGATAACTAACGCGTAAATAGCGATAGCTTCAGCAAAAGCAGCGGCAAGCAACATTGGTACTAAAATCTTACCAGCGGCTTCTGGATTACGTCCGATTGATTCCATAGCTTTGGAACCAATTTTACCAATAGCAATCGCCGGCGCAATACCGCCGATGGCGATAGCCAAGGCTTTTGATATTAGAGTTAAATCCATAATTTGCGACCTTTCTTCCACTTATTGGTTACGACTGTATATATTTTATATTTAGAGTCGCCAATGAGCGGTTAATAATAAATACCTTAATGTTCCTCAGCGGTTGCGGCCACTGAGAAATATACTAAAGTTAACATCGAGAAAATCAACGCCTGTATAATACCTACTATTACTTCCAAGAACATGAACGGAATCGGCGCTATAAAAGCAAAAATAATTGCTATCGAGGTAAGTAGCACTTCACCAGCAAAAATGTTACCAAATAACCTGAATGATAAGGAGGCTACCTTAGCTACTTCTCCAACTATCTCAATAAGGCCAACAAAAAATTTAATAGGGTTGACCATGGCGATTGTCGGCTCCTTAACAATTTTTTTAGGAATTTCTGCTAAGGCGTGAAAATTTATAAATTTATTAAAATATTTCCAAGCGCCAACGGAAATAATACCAAAAATATTAGCACCAACTACTGACATAAGAGCTAATACTAAAGTGGTATTAAAATCAGCAGTCGCGCCCCTTAAGAGTGGAACAAAAACTTTTTCACTGCCATGAGTTTCAATAAAACCAATAGAGCCAACTCCCGGAAGTAATCCCAACCAGTTATTTAAGAGAATGAAAATAAAAACTCCAAACGCCAGCGGAAATATCTTCTTAGTTTTATGTCTATCACCGGTGACCGAGTCGGCCATATTCAACGCGCCATCTACAACCATTTCCACAGCCGCTTGAAATCGAGAAGGTATTTTCTTTAATCCTTTCCTTATCATCACCGATAGAACTATGACAATTAACACTACTATCCATGAATTAATAAGAGAGTTCGTAATAGTAAAATTCTTTATATGCCATATTGGTTCGGCAAATAAAGTAACTTCGTGTGAAACATGCCCCTCTTCTGGTAAATGATCAGCCGCCGGTAATTGAACATCTCGTTCGTTTACCTCAGCATCTTTAATCAGGTTAATATTTACTTCAGACATGTTAATTATTTTTTTGTATACTTCTTAACTAAACTTGAAATAGAAATCGCTGCTACCGCTATCCCCAATACAGTCCCGGTTATTATCAACCACGGCTCAGTACCATATTTTTCATCCAACCATTTACCCATTAAAGCACCAGCGACTACCGGTAAAGCTATAAGACCTGTTATCTCACTAAATATTCCTATGCCTTCTCTTGCATCCTTATCATCTAAAAAGCCCATAAATTATCGAGATTACATCTCAAAGCCAAATTATAAGGAAAAATGGGCATTAAGTCAATGCTCAAATAATTTTTTGGCTAATATAAGGGAAATAATAAAAAAAGCCACTCCAATAGTTGAAAGCTGGAGTGGCTCGGAGGCGGTGCCGTGTGGACGGCGTCAGGGGAGGCGCTGAAGACGCCCGTGGGTCGGCAACCGCCGGAGGGTGGTGGATTAGAAAGAGCAGATTAGATTTGTATGCTAGTCTAAATATAAAAACTTGTCAAG
>CAYGFD010000012.1:12289-19851 GCA_964349095.1 uncultured Gammaproteobacteria bacterium | reverse complement strand
GCTGACGGTGAAGTCACTACTTTAGCAGCTGATTCGATCTGGACACCGACAGTTTGACCTGAGGTACCAGAGGCGATGTTGGCTTTTACAGCAATAGTCTTGCTGCCACCGGCTGGCAAGGTAAATAGACCACCAGCATCATTGAAATTGATATTTCCAGATGATACAGAAGCGGCATCAGTT
Source organism: uncultured Gammaproteobacteria bacterium (assembly GCA_964349095.1). Taxonomy (GTDB): domain Bacteria; phylum Patescibacteriota; class Patescibacteriia; order Veblenbacterales; family UBA10138; genus UBA10001. The sequence goes on along the minus strand of CAYGFD010000012.1, from coordinate 19,668 downwards.
AACCTTGAAGCGCCGTAGTAAAGATATACTGAGCTTGGAGTTGTGTCGGCAGAAACGCCAGTTCTCCTCAAGTTGACAGTTGTTACCTTAACTTCGGTGGAACCACCGTTAGTAAAGGTAAAGTGAGCGAGGTCGGCAATTGCCTGACCGGCTACGACTGTGGATGAGGCTGGTGTGTCAGCGGCCAAGCTAACAGTTACAGCACCAGTCGCTACAGGAGCGCTGGAACCAGCAACGTTAGACAAAGCAGACTCTTTGCCAGTAATAGATGAACCGCTGGTGTAGCTCATAGTGGTTGTCACTACGAATTCAGCGCGGAACATGTTAGCTGCCATAGCAGCTTCGGAAGCGATTGGTCTCTTACCAGAAGCATCTACATAGTAAGTAGTGCTGTCGTTGGCATATTTAACCAATGTACCAACTGGATGAGTGGAACCGAGAGTAGAGCCAGAAACATAGTTCACAAAGAACGCGTCTGACACGTCAACGATTTTCTTATTCCAGAGGGAACCAAATAGAGACAAAGCCTTAGCTTCGCTGTCTACCCAGCGGAGAACTCCGCCTGGTTCAACTGCGTAAACTTTTGGATCGGTCGTAATTTTTACGAGCCAAGTACCTGGGCGCATAGTGACGTTTCCGCCAATTGCGTAGGTCTGTAACTCATCTTGTGAAATAGTCTTCACACCTGAGAAATCAGGATACCAAGACATATAAGTTGTCTGGTTTGGGAAAACGTATCTCTTGCTACCATCAAAGTAGTACACGGCAGAATTGCCGGCCATTTTGATGAGGTCACCGGCGGCAGCGGCAGCTTGCACAGGTTGAACTGGCAACATACCAACTGTCATCCAGACCACCATCAAAACAGATACTGTGATGTAGGTAAATCTTTTTAAATTAGACATTTAGTGTTATTCCTTTTAAAGAAGAGCGACGGCGCTAAAAATTAATTTAATTTTTAGGCTGAATCAATCTTCTATTTTTAAGTCTGGAGCTTGTTCTCTTCGACTTCTTCTTGCAAAGAATCGAATCGACCTTTCGGTAGAGAACTATCCTACTCATTTATTTATAAAATTAAGTTGAAAGTTTAGTATCACGAGACAAGGAAAGGATTAATCACATTTCCTTCATCAAGCCGCCCATGGGAGGACACTTCCGCAGAAGCGGAATGACCCAGTGCAGCTTCTCAAATTGAGAAACTTATGCGGGTAAACCCAGCCAGATAAAGAATTTGATTCTTAACCAAACCCCGCTTGAGTGACAGTCAACTCTCGAACATTAAATTTATAAGGTGCATGAGGCGGGTCGTGATGACCCGATGATCAGGGTCCCCTTTAGAACGCTAATCATCGTGGCACCACCGCCTTTTTTAAATACTTATATTAAGGTAAAGGAAGCTCTGGTGCGCTACCTGTTTCTGGGTTAACCGGCTCTTTTACCGTTTCCTCTGGTGTGACTACTTCGTCGGTCGCGCCTTTAACTTCGCCCGTAGCGGCCGCGGTTGTTTCATCAACCACTTCTTCGGTCTTTAATGTAATAACTTCACCCTCTTTAATCTTTTGTAAGGCCAAAGTAAATTCTTGCTTATCAATCAACTCCTTAGCTTCTTCTAAAGTCTTACTAGCCTCTTTACTAGCATCGGTAGCGGCTACCACCACTTTCTTTGATTCAATCACAACTTTGGAACCACTTAAGTCGTTCTTTGGTAAATCATCTATCTTGGTTTGAATAGAGGCTAACTTTTCCTCAACTTTCGAAATCTCTTCATTTAGCCTTGAAGCTAGTGTTGTGTCGCCAGCGGTACTTTGACCTAAAGCGACCAATGTAACCAGGGCATCATTACTTAACTTGTCTGTTAAGTCATAAGCGACTTTATAAACTTGGCGATCATCATTGGAAACGATGATGGATTTAAGATCTTCTTTTAGTGAAGTTGTTTTATTATCAAAACTTTGCGCCAGCGCCGTAGAAGTTGGGGTAGCTTGATAGTAAGCACGAGCAAAGGACAAATCAATATTATAGTCACGTAACAACTTACCCTGATACTCGTCACCAATGCTCAGGCCAGCTATTTCATTTAATCGTCTTTCCGCTAGTAGCAAATAATAATCACCTTTGGCTTGGTTATTGGTTTTGAATGTAACTTCTAACTTTTCCTGAAATCTCTTAACCGGATAAAGTATTTCGCCAGGTTGTGTACTAGCTAAGCCGCCGGCAAATGGCGTGACGATAGAAACTATTAGTAGGACTACTACCATAGACATCGCTGGCAACGGAGCAACTTTTAATCTCCAAGACATTAAATTAACTCTGGTCGTCTCCCAGGAGGTGTAACGACGTAAAGGTTTTTGTTCAGCCAACATTAAAACCTGCCTACGCGCCGAATCGCGCCAAGCAGTAGATGGCCTAACCATCTCCTTAAGAGAACCAATATCTTTAATTAAATCTTTATCTAACATTTTATTTAAGTAGTCTTTTAAGTTCGTTAAGCGCTCGATGTAGTATTACTCTGGTGGCGTTGTAACTTTTACCAATTATATCCGCCACTTCTTTTAGACTTAAACCTTCAATATAAGTGAGGACAATAACTTCTTGCCAATCGGGTCTTAACTTTTTAACACCAACTTCTATTTCAGCCAGGGTTACTTGTCGTTCGATAGTCGCGTGACTTTCATCTTCTATATCTTCAACCTCCCCATCATGCCACAAGACAGCCTGGCTCTTGCGATAATGATCGGCAATTAAATTTCTAGCTACCTTGTAAAAGTAAGCACGCAAGTTATCGATGGAGTCACCCCCATTAACTCTTTCCCAAACCTTGAGAAAAACTTCGCTAGTTAAATCCTGGGCAATTTCAACTGTCTGCACCCTAAAAGATATAAAGCGAAATAAAGGGTCAACCATCTCATCATAAACCTCGGCATAAGCCCCAGCATCCCCGTGCCTAATTTTTAAAAGAATCAGCCGTTCTTGTAAACGCTTTCTAACTGACATATAAGATGACGTAAAAAAGACTACTTTGTTACAGTAGACGGATATTATTATATAAACTTTTTACCATTTTTGCAAGTCAAAGCCTCAAAATCTGCCCATATTTCATTATATTCTTATCAAAAGGTATAGAATACTCTATACTTTAATAATGAACACAGGACAAGTCATTAGAATATCAGTAACCGATGGGGCAAGATTATTTGGCTTATCCACAAAGACAATCAGACAGGCTATTAGGAAATCTGAGATCTCCTACATTGTTTCCAGGGGTCGCTATAAGATTAATTTTGAGAGTCTATTAAATTGGTCTCAGGCCAGTACTAGAAGAAGGGCCAGGGCTGATAATTTTGGAATTGGTCAGTATGTGGATAAGTGGAAAATAAATAACCGTAAATTCTCTCCTCGACCACCTCAATAGGGTAACAAAAAACAGTTCACCAATATGGTCAAACTGTTTTTTAGTAATTAAAATTTTACTGACTTCAGCGTTACTTTGTCCAAAACAACATCAAACCTGAGCTTACTATCGCCCCTGAGTACCGTGACAGCTATCGTAGCGCCCGGATTAAACTCATATAACTGGTAAGATAGGCTTAGCGTGCCATCAATTTTCTGACCGTTAACCTCAAGAATAATATCACCATTTTTTAATCCTGCCTTGGTAGCTGGACGCAGAGCCTCTATACCTGTCACATTACCGCCTGTTATTAGAGCGCCCTGTTGAATGGAGCTCTTTTGATTGTTCGGAATAATTAAGTTGTTTAAATCAACATACTTAACACCAAACATTGGCCGGTATACATCACGACCAGAAAATAAATCGTCAATTATTGGACTAACTAAATGCAATGGATAAACAACATTAACCTCCTCCCCTATCTGCCCCACTAACCCGATGACTTTATTATCATTCGAAACTACCGGCGCTCCTAAAAACTTTACTGGCAAAGACTGCGACACGGTAAAATAATCACTAACTTTTTCTGACGATTGGATTAAATTTTGTGTACCCGCAGATTCAGAAACGGTCTGCCAAGAAGCAATATTGGTTAACCTAAGATCGTTAGCATTTCTTTGCCCGCCGGCGGCTAAACTTAAAACCTTATCCCCTAACCGGACATCCCCTATATCGTTAAAACCGAAAGACGGCAAACCAGTGGCGTTAATCTTTAAATAAACAAATGGCAAGCCGCTCTCCTTCACTATTTTTTCCACGTCATAGGAATGGCTATTAATACCCACGACGTACTTTTTATTTATATCTTTAATAACATCACTGGTTGTCACTACCCAACCATCACTCGATAAAACCAAACCTCCCCCCAATGACCTATTTACCAAATAACTATTTTCCACAATATTGGTGGTCTCATCCACTTTTTTTGCAAAAATAATTACCACGCCATTTTTTAGCTTTTCATTAACGATCAAATTATTTATTTCCTTTTCTTTATTTAGGAAGGTTACCGTTGCAGACGATGGGTAATACTTAGCAACCACGATTAAGCTTGTGGATACACTAATTAAACTGACCAACAGCAACCAAAAAGCACGCAACCACCACTTGCCTTGGGCTGTTTGGTCGCCGACTTTACTGAAAAGTCGCGCATTACGCTCACGATAAATTTGCCTTATTTTATCATCAAAATTTCCACCTGCGGATTCTAACATATGTTTAAAACCATCTTATTGTTATTAAAAGTATTCCCGAAGAAATTACTAGAGATAATAGATAATACCCTAACGTACGCCTAGAAATTGTCAACCCAGTATCAAATCTGGAAAACATAAAAACCACGAAAAATAAAAGCGCTAAAAACCAACCAATAGCATAAAAATTTATAGGCAACCAATTTAAAACAATAAATGCTTGCAATTGCAAAATTAAAGAAACTGCCAGGTAAGGCCAATGGGCTTTTACTCTCCAGCCTACTACCCACCCCAGCGCCAAAGATAATAAAGCTATTATTAATCCATAAATACTAAACAACAGCCAGTAACTGTAGTTTAAATATATAAGTAGGCCGTTGGCTGCTACAGCAGCAAAAAATATATTGAACCACGTCAGAATCAATGTCGCCACTAAGCCGGCTCCTTTATTTACTTCTAATAATTGAGAGCTACTTATCAACCACCCATACATATACCAAGCGCTGATAATGGCGATTAAAAAAGCGAAAGCAAACCTATACCAATCACCATCAATAAATAAATAAAAAATTAATCCACAAATCCAATATATAAATATAGTAAGCCATGGCCAAAACGCCTTAGCAAAACGACTGGGCTCCCATAAGGACCAAAAAAGAATGCCTGATAGGACAAAAAGATAAACAATCACGTAAATAAACAACTTAGGAAAAAAATTCAAAACAACAAAAGGCGCGGCCGCCAAGCCGCCTATCATATAAGGTACTAAATAAAACCACATAAACTAGTTCACCTTCTTATCTAATTCGTTAACTAATGCCAATAACTCCTGTTCTGTTGTCTTAATCTTTGCCTGCGCGCCCTTGACGCTGCTATCAGCAATTAACTCTTCCAATAAGGAAATTTTTAAAACTAGTGATAAATGATAGTCCTGCCAGGTCACCGGAACCTTTAAATCAACAAGCTGCTGCCTAACCGAAGCCAAAGCCGATTTATAAGCACTATCCTTGGTTTGGGTTAATATCGGTTTAAGTTTATCAACTTCGCCTCTTAGGGTTGGTAAATAAGCACTCTCCTGTTCCTTGATATCAACCACTTGTGGCTGAGCATTTTCTTTACCAACTTGAGCGCTCGGGTTATTTAATCTAACCACCACAATAATTACTGAAAAAACAACGATAACCAAAAAACCCGATGACCACAAATATTTTTTATTTATCATAAAGATGATTTTATCATAAAAAAACGGCTTTTAAAAGCCTAAGTCTACGCCTTTTAACTCTTCCCAATTTTCACCGTTTTTTTTAAAAACCTTAAAAGTCAGAGTTTTTTCTTTGTCATCATACACATACTCTACCGCCGACTGCGAACCGATGCGGTTAGAGTAGTGAGTCTTTTTGTCCAAAATTACTGGTTTTTGAACCAGCTCTAAACGCATTTCACCTAAAGGACCGGAAAACTCTACAAATTCCTTGATTCCTGGTACGCCATCTAGTCCTTCCTTGCCCTGATTGATAACCTTGAAACCAGTCTTCACCTTATTTACAATATCTTGCCATTTATCATAGGTCATATCGCTTTTATATTAACATTTTTAAAAGGATTGACAAATGTTCACTAAGTCCATAATATTAGTCTAGATTAAAAAATATAACCTATATTTCTATGAGTTATCGCGAAGGCGAAAGTGGTTTTGAAACAATGAGTGCAAAAATACCGGCCGAAGAAGTGGTCAGGCAAATTATTGATTTCTATGAAAATGAGGTTTTGCTGTCACAATCAGAAGTTGATCTCTCTGCTCAAATTGCCAAATGTATAGAAGAAGAAAAATCCAGTCGCGAAGGCGCTGAAATGCTTCAACTTATAGATAAATTTGAAGAGGAATTGGGTAATCTCGAGGCTAACGATGGCGACCAATATACTAAGCAAGTAGAAAAAGCTCGAGCTGTGTTATCCCAGTGCCGAGACGAGTACAAAGAATATACAGAAATGATGTAACATAATCCCGACTTAGGTCGGGATTTTTTATTTACCGAACCGGCGATCCCTATCTTGATACCAAGTTATGGCTTCTTCCAAGTCTTGTTCGGAAAAGTCGGGAAAAAATTTAGGTGTAAAATATAATTCAGCATAAGCAATATCCCAAAGTAAAAAATTGGAGATTCTTTGCTCGCCCGAAGTTCTTATCATTAAATCAACGGCCGGTAAACCAGCGGTGGTTAATGAATTCTTTAATGCTTCAGGGGTTAATTTGGTTAAGTCACTTCCCATTAAAGCGAGTGATTGTACAGCCTCCACAATTTCTTGTTGACCACCATAGTTAATACAGGCCACAATAGTCCCCTTGGCCCCACCAGCGGTCTTTAGCTCTGCTTCAGTCATTAAGTCGCGTGTTGATTGTCTTAATTGTTCACGCCCCCCAGCGAATCGTAATTTGATGCCATCCTTCACAAAATCGGCAATATCATTTTTTAGCCCTTCATCAAGCAAATCAAATAAGTAGGCAACCTCTTCTTTTGTTCTGGACCAATTTTCCCTAGAAAATAAATAAAAACTAGCCACCGGAACTCCTTTATTAAAAATCCAGCGAGCTAATTGCTTCACGCGGGCGTAACCTGCTTTATGGCCCTCAAGCGTCGGCAGGTTCTTACCGCGTGCCCAACGCCGATTACCATCAACTATTATTGCTATATGTTTAATTTCGCTCATAATTTTTGGTCGGGGTGCTGGGAATT
>CAYGFD010000012.1:0-12189 GCA_964349095.1 uncultured Gammaproteobacteria bacterium | reverse complement strand
TTGGTCGGGGTGCTGGGAATTGAACCCAGTCTACACGCACCCGAAGCGTGTGTACTACCGGTATACTACACCCCGTCAGATTAAAAGATTATCAAATAAGTATGGGTTTGTCGACTTAAATATTAATTTATTATTTTCAAATTCTTAAAAATAGTCTCGTACTCCAATGGATACTGGCCTCTATTCAGGAATAAATATTTCCGTAACTTAATCTCCGCCTCACTTTTGTTACCCAAACTGTAATACACCTCTCCCCAACCTAAATAAAAATTTGCATCGCCCCCAAGCGACATCTCACCTCTATTATATAGGTCCAGTAGCACCGGGATCTGATTGCTATCAACCTGGGACCAATACCTAAAAACAGTTATCATTTCTCGGTAATAAACAGGGTCTGGTAACCCTAGGGCGCGGGCTTTATTATATGATTCAACACTGGTCCATAATTGTTGTGATTCCCCACTCGTCAGCGCTTTAGCTAACTGAACTTTTGCTAGTGCTGAAAAATAATTAAACTCCTTATTGTTCAAATTAATACTATTTTGCAATTCATTCTCCGCCTTCACAATAGCGCCATCTCTAAAATAAGTGTCAGCCTGCTTAGCAAATAAATCAGCACGCCAGATATTTATACTATGCCAAATCGGGGCGTATAAAATTAAAGCACCCAAAAAAACAAAGATTATTGATGCTTTAGAGAAAATAAATTTTTTATCACCAACTTCACCCCATTTTAAACTTATTGCTACTAGCGTGTAGATAAATGTCAGGCTTACAATACTATCAAAATTAAAAAAACCAAAGATTATATAACCCAGACTCGCTGCTAGCAAACAACAATAAAACAAAACATCGTCTTTAATCGAACTGTCTTTAATCGCCTTAAATAAAAACTTAATCCAAAAAAAGAGCAGACTCAGCTGAGCTAGTAATAACAAAATGCCTCCATTAATTAACGAATCGATGAATATATTGTGAGTTCTATCAAACAGATTTTCCTCAATAGCAAACGGCGAAGGGAAATTCTGGGATATTGTATAAAAATTTTCAGGACCAAAACCCAATAACACCTTACTCTTCCAGGCTTCCACGGCAATTTGCCACAGCCACAGCCTAACACCCAAGCTGTCTCCCGAAATATTAAATGAAGTAAGACGCGGAAGCGCGGATGGAATGCCAACCACCAACAAAATGATTGCCGCTATTGCAATGACAAAAATTATTTTTTTGTTTTTGATATGTTTAAATGACCAATGGAATTTTTTCCATAAAACTGCCAGACAAATTAGTGCGGTTAGCAAGACTGTAACCCAGGCACTACGCGATAAAGTAAAAATTATTGCAAGTATTGATAAAAATAAAGTAGTTCCAAAAAAACTCTTGGCGTTTAATTTTATACTTGTTAAAAGTAAATATATAACTAAGGGTATGTTGAGTATTAAAAATCCCGCCAAAAAATTTGGATGCCCGAGCGTCGCGAAAGACCGTAAGGAATAATCAGTTGTCGCCACCCTAAACCCACGAGCAAACCCAGGTAAATCAATTCCAAAATGCTGAAAAATTGCGTAACTAGAGGTAATAAAAACCACAATACTTAACCCAAGGAGTAGTAGTTTAATAGTTGTTCTATTAAATAAGCTGTGGGCAAGATAGTAAAAAACAAAAACGTGAGTTAAGGTAAACAGCCCCAACCATCGTTCATAAATTCCCCACACGCTCGTTAATCTAAATACTGAAAAATAACTAGCCACTAACTGAACAATAAATATCGCAATAATTAATTGATTAATTCGGCTACTAAAAAACCTTACCAAATCCTCCCTGTATAGCTGCCAATTCTTAAATACGCCACTTAAATAAAATACTGTTGCCACAATCACCGCTAGGTTAAAAAAAGTTACTTTTGTAACATCAAAAACATTCAGCGTTCTTATGTCAAAAACCAATGGCAATGCAACGAGCGCTAATATTAAAATATAAGAGGAAAGTTGTCGCCAATCTATTTTAATAACCATACTTCTAGTGTAACAAAAACACCCCGATACATCGGGATGTTTTTGGTTTATTCTAGTAACTAATTGGGTAAGTGGGTTTGGGTGTTGGTGTTGGGGTTGGACTTAACTGTCCCCACTTTTTTTCAATAGTATTTAATTCTGTATTACCCTTATCATCAGCCACTCTGACTATGTAGTACAAACCGGCCGTTGCTGGACGAGAAATTAAGTAACGCATAACCTTGGTTGCCCAAATGGCGCCTGGTGTGTCCCATCCCACCCAAACAGGGTTATTGAAGTTATAACTATATGGTTGTGTTTGGTCAGAAATTGGATACAGTGACTCAAACAGCATGTACTTAACCGGCGTGTTATAGGAAACCTGCCCCGAGCCGTTATAATCAACTGCCGACTTAAATTCTATCTGTCCATATCTAAATTGTGAATTTCCGGAATTAGCCACCCAGGTATAACTTGGGCTACCTACAGATGAATCAAAACTATTTATTTGTGCACCAGTACCATAGGTAATCGTCGTCTCCACCGCAAATTTTGTTTGAAATTTATTCGCCGTTAACCCCGTGCTTGTGACTAAATGTTTTAAACCATCCAGCCCAATGTAATAATAACTAGATTGCCCAGGATATTTTATCAATGTCCCGGCCGGGTGCTTGTTGGTTGAAATTGGTATACCGGTATTATAGTTGACAAAAAATGCCGACGGAACATCAATTACCCTGTTTCTCCAATCAGCCCCATACAAGGCGGCCGCCCTAGTTTCACTATCAATGACTCTCAATGTTCCTGCTGGGCCTCTTGTTACATCTTTAAACGGTTCCACCGCATAGGTCGAGGTGTTATTATTAGTTTTCACTAAATACGTACCTGGTCTAACGGTTATATTTCCACCAATCGGAACTGAAGATAACTGATCCAAAGTAACGGTTTTTATACCACCGTAAGTAGGGTACCAAGAAATATATGTAGCGGTATTTGGAAAAACCCAACGTCTTTGACCATCAAAATAGTACATCGCTGAGTTATTCGCCGACTTCCATACCGAACCAGTCGTAAAAGGATCTGTCATTGATACTACACTTGTCAGACCAGAAAATTTCGGCGCCATACCATCACCCATTACAGTCTTTAAACCATCGTTATCTTTAAGGACATATAATGGCGCAATTATTGCCACCATGGCTGAACCTAAAAAAATAGTCCCGACTAATAATGTGAACCCAACCGTAGACTTCGCCTTAGTCTTGGTCATGGTTTGCGTTGTTGGCATATCCATATACACAGAAGTTAATTTTAAGTAAGTTATTAATTATACAACTATTAAATGAACTCGGAAAGTGATTTTACCCCACCCCACTGCATAATGACCTTTTTAACATCATCAGCGTCAACCACTGTCATGCCTAGTTTTTCTAATTCACTTTCTATTACCTCACGCTCTTTAGCCATAGCTACTGTTTCTGGCGAGTTACTCTGCCAAATTTTTCTGTCCAAGGCCTGTGTTTTTCCCCACAATACGGCCAACTCTTCATTTTTTGAACGAGCGGCCTGATGCAAAGCACCCACGACCCCTCGATGGACGTGGGAAACATTAACCATAGCGGCTGCCTCATCAATAGCATCAATCGCCTTATCAGGCATTTGCCTATTTTTTATAAATTTATCTGCCAATACCGCCGCAGCATCAATTGCGCCGTCGGTAAACTCTACTTTGTGGTAAGCCTTATATTTATCCTTAACACCTTGCAATATTTTTATAGTTTCGGCCACAGTTGGTTCGGGAACCTCAATGAGTTGGAATCGTCTTTCCAAACTGGGATCTACTTTTATATACTTTTCGTATTCCGCCGTCGTGGTTGCACCGATTAATTGCAAATCACCATGCGCTAATGCTGGTTTTAAAATGTCGGAAAAATTCACGGCCCCTTCGGCACCCTTAGACTGCATCACAGTGTGAATCTCATCAATAAATAAAATTATCTGGCGTGAGGTACCCCCTAACTCTTGCACCAATTTTTTGGCCCGATCTTCAAATTCGCCTCGATATTTTGTGCCCGCTAATAAAGTCGCCACCTGTAATGACAACAACCTCTTATTCTGTAAAACCTCAGGAACCGTGCCATTTATTATTCGGACCGCTAACCCTTCAACAATAGCCGTTTTCCCAACCCCCGGAGACCCAACCAACAGAACATTATTTTTCGTTCTGCGCGTTAATACCTGCGCCAACCTGAGAACCTCTTCCTCCCTACCAACTACCGGATCGATTTTTCCATCTTTTGCCAACTTAGTAAAATCAACTGAATAAGAATCCAGTATTGGAGTTGAGTGAGTATTAAACAAATTACCACCAACGCTCGTTGCGCCAGATGAATTTACTTTTTTTTGCCAGAAATATGAGAATCCACCCAATACCACTAATACTCCCAATAATTGCCAGAACGATGAATCCATATGTAAATTATATCATTTTTATCCCCACCATACTACATTATTATTTAACCTCTTGATACCGGCGGCAAAGGCAGATATTAACGTAAAGACTATGAGTAAAGAAAGCGAAAAACTAACTAACGGAGTAAAAAAACTGATGGCATCGGTAATCCAATTAAAAATATTAAAATTTATTTTCTTACCGAGTAGATTGATAACGATTGAAATAAAAATTACCAACAAACTAATTACGCTTAACCCTGTTGCGGTATAGCTCAAATCCTTATTCGATGGCGCTAGGTGGGCTGAAATAGCAAGTGCTAAATAGACAAAAACCCAAGTCAGCCAACTAGTCCAATCCAGAACTAATATTAAGTTCCAGGAAAAGTTCCACCATGACCATATATAATGAACCAGGCTCGGCCACCAAGAGTCAAATGAATTAACAATCAATTTCGGGGCGTCTAAATCTGTATACGGAATTAGCCAAACAGACAAGACCCACAAAATAAATGAACCGCCTAGAAAAGGAAATGTCGAAATTACAACTAATGCCAATGGGTTGGATGTTGACTCATGACTTAATGATCCCAAAACCCTTTTACCGTTTTGATTTTTAGGTAGTATGCTAAAACCAGTTACTTTGGTAAATGTAATAAGCGCACCAAGTAAATGAGAAAATTCGTGTACGACCACTCCCGGCCAAAGGATTAATTTATAAACCTGCTCTGGTAAAGTGTAGGCTAAAAAACGACTAGTCAAACGAGACAATATTAAGATCATTAATATTGTTATGACGAAGGAAACTAAAATTAACATAACTATTCAGCAAATAATTTTTTTGCTTCCAGCCACATACTATCATCTCCTAAAGTGCGCGCCTTGTACCACCACTCTACTCCCCACAAATACGCTTCGCGCAACTGGGTTTTTTTATAAAAATCAATATTATCTTTAAAACGATCGGCATTAAAACTCTCGCTGGCTAATGATAAATCCATCTGGTTTATACTGACCGGTCCCCAAGGCTCCATTTGCAGCTCAGAAACTATAGTGTAATCAACTGCTTGAGAAATTAAACCTGCCTTTAGTCGATAAATCCAAGCTGGCACAGGGTACGAACCGTAACCATAAACCGGATTCCAGGTGATTTGATACATAGTTACGCCTTGAATATCAGCCAATCCAGCGGTTTCCCACCACATTGACAGCTCGCCGCTATCGGTAATTAAAATAGGCCTACTGTCTAATGAGCGTAATAAATTTGCCTCCATTTTTAGTAAATGTTTGTTAGGCTTTGGGCAATCCCCAAAAACAAATAACGGCTCGTTTTCTAATTGCCAACGTTTAATCGTGTTATAAGATTTAAAATGATTAACAAAATCTTCCAACATTTTTAAAGCGGCCTTGTTTCTATCCCACACCGGCAGTGACGCAACAAATGACGGTTCGTGGCACTCTGGCCAACGCGGTAATTTTCTACCCACCGCCAAAGTAACCTCGACCCCTCTTTTCTCCGCCTCAGCTATTTGCCAATCAATTTTGGAAAAATCATATACACCCGGTGCGGTTTCAATATCATTCCAATTAGCTTGTAGTCTAATATTCTTGACCTTTAAATCATCAAGTATCGCGGTATACACTTCTTGCCAAGGCAAGCCCAACCACTCCGCCTGACTAGCTGTAAAACTTACTCCCCAATTCGGCTTGGTAACTGCCGGCACTTGATTAATTAAAAACAAACCGACAATTAAAATTGTGAGCCAAAAAGTTAAAAAAATATAAAGCCACTTCATATGGCGGACGATGATACAAAAGCCAGGCCGCCGGCTATTAAAACTATAGCAACAATCTTTCTTACTAATACATGCCCACTTAGTTCCTCTTTTAATAACTCTGGTCTAGAAAACGATAACGCTGCCACTAAGCCAAGTAAAAAAACGTACTGCAAACCTTGCATCGCATTAATTAAGGTCACACTTCCAAGTGAAATAGCATAATTTACCAGTAGAGCTGAAAGAGCCGATGATATTTGACCGATAAAAAATACAAGCTTGGTCTTGGTATTTTGTCCCCCATTATCTTTAATAGCTTGCCAGGTTGAAGGTATAAATAACAAAAATAAACTAAATATAAACGAAGTTACTCTTATCCAAATTAAACCAGAAATAAATCCAATTTCATTGAAGGTTACTTTACTTATGGAATAAAATACAGCGAATCCTAAAGCTGACAACAGAGCAATAAATAATGTTTCTTTGGTCAAGCCCTTTTTACCGGTAGCCATTAAAAAACCGCCGGCTACCAATAAAGCAAAGGCAGCCACCTCCCACGTAGACAAGCGCTCATTAAAAAATAAAAATGAAATAGCAAAAACAAATATTGGGCTCCAAGCACCAATGAACGAGGTGACCCGAGAAACCTCTCCGCGTTGCAGAGCGGTAAATAAAAGTAATAACCCGGCGGTAAAACTAAATCCCGCCACAGTGCTATATATCAACCCCATCGATGTAGGAATGCTTAAGCCCCATGGCGCTAAAACAAAAGTTAACAACCCCAAAGTACAGATAACTACTACATAGGATGACGGTTTTTTAACCTTTTGTGTATAAAATAAAGACTTATCAATTAATACCGCCAGGGCATTTAAAAAATAAGCAATGACTGTCCAAAAAAACCACATGAAATATATTTAATTACCCATTAATCTTAGCAAAAAAACAGCTTATCGCCTAGCTATTCTGAAAGATTTATTGTTTTGATAAACTGAAAAAAATCATCTTCGGGTACTTCCGGGTTTTTTTCCAACCGATATACCATTCCTGATTCAGTATTTTTTATAATTGCTACTGAATGCGGCTGCGTTAACCATAAAGGTTTAGCTGTATCTAGCTCTCTAGCAGCCTCTGAATAAACGGCCATTTCGTAACTATTCTGGATAACTGATCGGACAGCGGCGTCTGGTATTTTTACTTCACTCGGATTAATAGATATAAATATTTGCGATCGCAATCGGGCTGCACCGCCACCTATTAAACTGAAAACATTTACCACTTTACTATCACCAATAGTTTCCACCGCCCACATACCTGGATAAGTAAACGATATATTGAGATCATCCTGGGCGTAATTTCTCTCACCGCCTCCAACCCCAGATAATCCCTGCTCACTAAAAAAATCTGTCGGATTAACCCAATTAACTAGTTTGTCAGTATTTGAAACATAACCACTAACATTGATGTCTGATAATTTATATAAGGCAAAGTGTAAATGTTTTCTCTCATAATCCGTATCATAAGAGTTTGGTGACCCTAACACACCCAATAACTCTCCGGCTGTTACTTGATCATTAATTTGCTTATTGATTGAAGATAGGCGTAAATGGCCATAAAGGGCTAACAGCTCAGTATCCCCGATCTGATGTCTAATCGCTAACAACCCACCATAACCGGAGGTCCAACGTTTATAAACAATTTTTCCAGAGGCAATAGCCTTAACCTGAACCTGATCATTATTTGCAACAACCTCGACATCATCTCCAGTATGATAACCACTAAAGCGATCTTTTATAAACTGTCCGTAGACCTTTTTTGTACGACTATTTTGATAACCATCTACTGGGAAAAAAATATCCACACTTTCAATTACAGCGTCTTTTTCCTTAGGTGTATCGATAGCTGTTTGATTGTTCAATTGAAATGAACACCCCGTCAATATGACTGGCGCCAAAAGGAGTGATAAAAAATTTAAACTCCTAACTTTAAATTTATTATTTTTCATAGTCTGCTTAAAATATTTCCTCTTTTTTCTCACGCAGGAAAGCAAACCACTTATCTAAAAACTTTAATAATACTTTAAATGGTAATTCAACTAAGAAATCCATCAAAAATACAAAGAAATTAACCTTATCAAAAGTTTGTGATAACCAACGGCCAAACCATACCATAGGCAAACTGACTATATCCAAAAGAAAGGTAAAAATATTGGCGTTTGCTGGAGTAACTTTTAAACTATTAATTTGTTGGCGCAAACTAACACCAAAGAAACTGACTAAGCTAACAAAAAATACAAAGAGAATACCGCTTAGCAAATTAAAGTCTAAGCGATGTAAAACATAAATTATTGCTCCAAAAGAAACTAAAAAAGTAGTAGCGGAAAGTATCGCAAAACCTATTGTCGCCCAGGTATGAGAACCTGATTTTTTAACTTGTGGAGTTCTAAAAAAAGTATAATTCGCCTGATCATAAAGCACCTCTTTAACACCGGTGACTAACAACTCAGAGTTCTTTGCCCCGGGAGAAGTAATCATAATTGTCACCACCAACATAAGTAATGGTGGAAAAATTAAATTAATGCCCAATGCTAAATTATTGACTTCCTGCAAAAAAATCTGTTCGTAAGGTAGCTCAATCAAAATGGCCAACACCATCTTAGTCAAGAAAATATAAGTCATGGCATGCAAACCTTTTCGTCTAATACGTTTACGTAGCTGGTTAAAATACGTTTCATAACTTTTAGCTGATCGTTTCTTTATTAATTCGCTATCAGCTAATAAATCAGCGACACTGGATTTTTTTTCTTCCCGGATAACATTTCTCAAAACCAAAAAAGGAACGATTGCTTTTCTGACCATCCGATGAAAACGCGTACTTTGTGCATAATCAATTTCCGACATTACCTCTGGGTAATGTTTAACAAACAATTGAGCGGCATCGGAAAAATTCTTTTCGTCATCACTGAACCATTCCGCATACATATGCTTCATTAAATGAAATCCTAAAATATCAACATCTGCTTTTTCCAAAATCCTTTGTATTGCAATAACCATTTGCCTGCGATAGGTTCGTTCATTTTTTTCACGACTCGCTTCTCGGTACAATGGCTCCAAAATCTTGTAGGCATAGGCTGTTAAGGGGTGGCGCAAGTAATCACTCACTAACTCATGCTCAACCTCGACCGCCTCAATACCAATTAACCATTTTTTAAATTTCCCATTCCAAATATTACTTTCTTTAACTGCCTCCAAAAGGTGACGGTATTTAGTTATAATTCTGGTAATATCGTCCACTTTAGAAACCGGGACGGTATTATTGGGTAAATAACGAGATAAAACCAACTCCCGCAAAAGATCTTGGGCAATACTTTCGTCTTTTACCACAGTCCCCAAAACCACTCGCTGACGTAAAAATCTTTTAATAGCATTTTTTCTGAGTAGGACATCGTCTTTATAGTCGACTAGATTCCTTAATTTTTCATAGGCAAAAGCAGCAAAACCAACGAACTCGTTGACTTGCAGTTTATCCTTATGTTCAGATGATTCCTCTTGGCGACCAGCCAATTCAATTGCTGCTAAAAAATCTCTGGCTTCTGATCGCAATAATGCTTTGGACATAAATGTATATAAAAAGGCCTAAATTGACAGTAACTAATCGGTCTAGGCCACAACCATAATAATAGCAGAAAATCGAAAAAAAATAAAGCCCTAAACCTGTTGTTAACGTATTCTAATTGCTCGACCAAAAATTATTCCTTGAGCAATTTTTTGATAGGCAGAAACGAGAATTCTTTGATAAGTACTTTGCGAAGTCAACATTTTTTTAGCTGCCTGTGTTTGTTCTAAACCAAGAATATTTTTTAACCTAACCGCCTCTGCTTCTTCCAAAGATAAATTAACAACTGGTAACCCACTTGTCTGCAAGCCCTGGGGTAAAAACAACTTTACCGTAGGCGAAAAAAATATTCGCCTTTTTTTTCTCGGCCTGGCCATAATTTATTTTGTGTTTATTTTTATTTTATTGTTTGTGAATATTTGTATTTTGGCCTACCCAATACTTCCACGGCCTCAGTACTTCTTGCCTGACAATCAAGGATTCTTTATCTAACGGACTTTCATTTCGTCCACTAACCATTGTCCTCTTAAGATTGCCATTATAGAAAGCAAAACTACGAAATCGAATACTTTGTGTGTGAGTCATATTCCCTATTAATTATTAGGATCCCTAGTTATGAATATATACCCAAAACTAATTAATGTCAATAATCTATTTCTGTGCATAACTTTTTTATAACAAAAAAACCTCCCCTTGCAGGGAGGTTTTAACTTGTACTAGGTTTACAGTATGGCGTCCTTAGCCTGTTTGGAAACCCGGAACTTTACCACGGTCTTAGCAGGAATCTGGATGCTTGCACCAGTGGCCGGATTGCGACCCATGCGGGCTGCGCGCTGCTTCTTTACGAGCTTGCCGAGGCCCGGCACAGTAAATTCGCCTGACTTTTTGGTTTCGCTATAAGCTAGCGCTACCACCGACTCCATCATGTCGGAAACTTCTTTGCGGGTCTTGCCGGTTTTCTCGGCGAGGGCCTGCAACACTTGTGATTTGGTCATTCCTTTTGCCATATTTTTTCCTTAATAATAATTAATTTTTAAAAAGGGTCTCCCCTTATCTTCCACAATATAGCACAAAATTGCCAATAATTGTAGACATTTTAAATATTTTATCGAATATTTTCATTTCCAGTCATATATTTTGCTAACATTAGCTAAATATTTTATTGAATATTTTTTTCGTATTATCAATAAACTGCTGTCTGCTACTTTTATTTTTAAGTACCGCTGTTATCCCCGGTAAAATTGAGGTAAACACTATTAATAGAATTATTGGTGTTAAATAGGCGTCTATATTTGGTATCCAACTACCTAAAAAATACCCAGCGCAAGTAACACCAACCGCCCAAATTAAGCCACCGCTTAAGTTATATATAAAGAATGTCCGATAAGTCATATTACCAACTCCAGCCAAAATTGGCGCGATGGTTCTAACTATAGGGATAAATCTAGCTAAAATAATAGTCTTACCCCCGTGAGCATCATAAAAATTTTTGGCCCGTTCAACATGTTGGGGATTGAAAAATATTGATTTTGGTCGAGAAAAAATACTTGGTCCAAACCGCCTACCAAAGGCATAACCCACACTATCACCAATTACGGCGGCCAAAAAACAACCTATGACTAAAACATAAATATTTAAAAGCCCCTGCGATGCCAACAAACCCGCCGTAAATAATAGACTGTCGCCTGGTAAGAAAAAACCAATAAGTAATCCCGACTCAGCAAAAATTATGATGAACAGCCCAACGTAACCAGCTCCAGTAATAAAAGTGGCCAAATCAAACATATCGTCAGGTTAACACCAGCAAACAGTTAAGTAAATGACTCCACCTATTCTAACCATGACCTGTTAGCAACTATTTTTAACCTATTCCACCAACCACCCATTCCCCACCATTTGCCCGGCTTTACCAAGCTAATGCCTATTAATACAGTTATATAAATAATGTGTTGATCAATAAACGGATTTTGTTTTGGTGGCCAAGCAGATAAATAAATCATTAGCATCATCACTACTCCGCCCCAGCTAGCTATGGTTGTCATCACGCCGGTCAATAAACCAAGACCGACCAGCAACAACCCCATCATAAACATCCAGTCGACTACTGGACTACCAATCATTGAATTATATAAATCACTAAACGGGCCATAATTTCCTTTCAAAAAGCCAACGGTTGGCGAAACCCCCATAATCCAGGCCTTGTCAGCGGTTGTGGCAAAACCCAACCCCCAAAGCTTATCAGCAAATGCCCACAAAAAAATTGAACTTAGTAAAAGTCGAAGAGTTATCCAAATACATTGCTCGCGCGTGTATTTCATAAAGATATTTTTCAATCTCCCGGCGGTCTGAATTCA
>CAYGFD010000011.1:18046-19977 GCA_964349095.1 uncultured Gammaproteobacteria bacterium | reverse complement strand
CTCCCTCACTCCGATTCGGGCACCGGGGCGCTACACACCGAAAGCTACGCTCGCTCGCTTTCTCTCGCGCCCTTCGAATCCATACTCACCATCAGAAAATAAATAAACCACAGACTAGTGTCAGTGGTTTATTTATGGCTGGGGGACATGGATTCGAACCATGATAACCACCTCCAAAGGGTGGTGTCCTACCGTTAGACGATCCCCCATCAAAAAAACGTATGGTTTATTTTACTGAAGAATAATAAAAAGTCAATCTAAACTCTTAAATACCTACGCATGGCTATACTCGAGGCAAGCATACAAAGCAAGGCCACGGCGGCGAATTCGGTGGTAAATATAAAGACAGCGCTTGATTTAAAGTTCAATAAGAAATCAAAGTCTTCACCAGCAATAAAATCGGTTAAGTAGTTATCTAACCAACGAAGGGATATATAAACTACAAAGCCAGTGAGTAGGGTTGCAAAAAAAGCGTAGAGAACACTTTGCACAAGAAAAGGAGAACGAATAAAAGGATTGGTCGCTCCCACCAGTCGCATTATCTCTATCTCCTGTCGATGAGTATAGATGTTCATTCTAATAGTGTTGAAAACTACTAGTAAAGCTACAATCAAAAATATAAGAGATATTACAATACCTACTTGCCTGACTTTATTGGAAACGTCACTAATACGCTCAATAAGTAGCTGGTTATCTTCAAAGCGAGTTAACTGAATGATGTCCTTAAAATCACTCTCTTGTATTTTACTTATTAAACTTTCGTAGTCTTCATGCCTAAAGGCCTGCACGTTTAAACTGGCGCCGAGCGGGTTACTTCCCAAAATTAATAATGATTCTCCAATAGCTTGGTTTGATATGTGACGTTCTTTAAATCTTACTAAAGCTTCGTCGGCTGATATATAATTTACAGATTTAACCTCTTTGTAAGACTCGAGCACGCTCTTTAGAGCAAAAATCTTATCCTCAGTTACCTTGGGTGTAATATTTACACTCAAATCAACCTTATTGTTAACGTAATTCAAGGCCTGCTGAGAAATGGTCGTTACGAGCACTAGCGCACTAATCGATACTAAACTCAAAGAAACAATAGTGACGGTAACTAAAGAAAGCCAAAAATTTCTATAAAAACTTTGCCAACCAAACTTCAGTGTTCTAAAAATAAAAAGTAACATAGATTAAATTAAATAACGTCCTTTCTCTTGGTCAGAAATAACCTCACCCTTATCCATAGTCACCACCCGCTTCTTAAGTGAATTTACAATATCTTTATTGTGTGTGACCAACAACACAGTCGTACCAAACTCGTTTATTTTTAAAAGTAAGTTAATTATATCTTTGGAGTTGATGGAGTCCAAATTACCAGTCGGCTCGTCGGCAATGAGTATTTTAGGTCGATGGGCCAGAGCTCGAGCAATGGCAGCGCGTTGCTTTTCTCCGCCAGACAGTTCTTTAGGAAAACGATCACCCTTGTCTTCAAGGTTAACTATTTTTAATAGTTGTTGCACGACGGTATTTATTTTTTTGGCACTCATACCAGCAACTTCCAAAGCAAAAGCGACGTTTTCATAAACCGTTTTCTTTTCCAATAGCTTGAAGTCCTGAAACACCACACCAATTTGTTTGCGTAAAATCGGAATTTCCGAGGACTTGATATTGGTAGTGTCCCAATCCCCTACAATAATCCTACCAGCCGTTGGCCTCTCTTCGGCTATCAGCAATCTAATAAGCGTCGTTTTACCAGCGCCCGATTGACCAACGAGTGATACAAACTCATTTTCATGCACTACCAAGTTCACTTCATTAACGGCCTTGATGTTCTCGCTGTAGTGTTTGCTTAAATTTCTGAATTCGATTATTTTCATTAACAGTTGCTTTTATTATTATTTTGGCTTATAATTTTTTATTGTTTAGGCAAATTTGCGGGTGTAGTA
>CAYGFD010000011.1:0-17946 GCA_964349095.1 uncultured Gammaproteobacteria bacterium | reverse complement strand
GCGGGTGTAGTATAACGGTAGTACATAACCTTCCCAAGGTTAGAGAGTGGGTTCGATTCCCATCACCCGCTAAGTCCTCGCCGAAGTAGCTCAGTTGGTAGAGCAACGCATTCGTAACGCGTAGGTCGTGGGTTCGATTCCCACCTTCGGCTCCAGTTAGATTAGATTTTCAAAAAAGTAAATACTTTCGCTTTGGCTACTTCCTTGTTGAGCCATGAGTCGAGGTCAAAAATGGTTATAAGGATATGACTAGCCGACAGAGTGTCTGCACTAGCACCAGCGCTTATCTGGTCTCTTCTTATTATATGCCAGCCAGCTGGAGTTTTAACTGGCTCGCTGATTTGTCCAATCGCCAAAGCTTTGACCGCATACTCAAATTCCGGATACATGGTCCCTGGAGTAAAGTCGCCTAGAGCGCCCTTCTGTGGCCCACTGCCTGGATCTTCGGAGTACTGCAGGGCGGCATCCTCAAAACTGATTTTACCTCCTACAATGTCGTCCTGTAGCTGATTAACCTTGTCGAGGGCTGATATTTGCACTGACTGATTGTTTAAAAACCAATCTTGTACTAAATCTCGTAGTAAGTACGGCATTAAAATCTTGTCTTTAAACGCTTGCGCGTCCCATTTGTAGCTGGTACTTAAATACTCCAACATTTTATCCTCACCGCCAAAACCCTCGGCTACGCTATTGTATTCCTGCAATAGCCGGTCCTGACTGACAGTTATATTATTTTCACTAGCAAACTGCTTTATAATACTGTCTCTAACCATTCTATCAAGCGCGGTGGCCTCTAATTGCGACAGTGTTAATGACGGATCGTCGGCTGGGACTAAATTGAGAGTGGTATAGAAAAACCGCAAAACCTCAACGTCAGACTGCAAGTCCTTGATATATAAAAAATTTCCATTGACATAGGCAACGGGCCAGGAAAAATTTTGAGCTAGAGCCGGAAATCTTCTGTCTAAACGGAAATGATAGAAACTGTAAATAAAAACTACTAGCACTACCGCAATCAAACCTACTATCCAAACGATTGGCCTTTTGAAAAAAGGACGACTGGGTAGGGCGCCTGCAGACTTACTGTCGTGTATTATTTGTTTAACTTGAGGCGTTGCCGCAACCACTTGGCTATCGGGAACATCGGCATTTGCTTCAAGGCCAGAGTCGTTTTTTTTATCTGAAAAATTTTCAGCCATCATCACTGGATCTTTTTTGACAAAACGCTTAACGGATCCATCGGACCCCTCATTATCGTACTGATACTTTTTTATTTCGTCTAAAATTTCTTTCCTAATCTTAGTAGGATCTTTTTTTTCTGTTGCTTTAGTCTTGGTTTTTGCCATAATTTATTGTTTATTTAAAAAAATAATTCCACCATTTTTGCCAATTTGATTTAACTGAGTCAGTATCGGCGCTAGTCGCCTCCATTCCACTATCTTCGCTTGGGAGCACAACTACTTGTTCACCTGGTTTTTTAAGACCAAGTCGCAACCGCATCTCTTTTTCCATGAATTCGTCGCTAGTGTAATACTCGATTAAAGAATTGAGGTCCTGATTTTTTTTCTCCAAAGTCGCAATCTTGTTCTGCCAAGACTTAATCTCACTCTCCAATTGTGCCTTTTTTTTGTAATCCCGGGCAAATGCTAATCCCAAAATGATCAGGGCCACAATACTTACGAGAAGAAAAAACCCTGAACCCATTGAATTCCATATTCTGCCCTTCGACTCCATTGATATATTATATCATATTTTGGTTATTCTTTATTGCATCAATTTTTTCGAGTATAATACTGTCATGAGACACAAAACAAGACGCACTATTTGGATAATGATCACTGTATTGGTGGTTTTTAGTATGATACTATTTACCGTTGCCCCAAGCCTTCTTTAGTTTCAGATTTATTCAATAAACTCAAATACGCCTCGGTGGGTATATTAACATGACCAGATGCTTTCATGCGTTTTTTACCTTTTTTCTGTTTTTCCAATAGTTTCATTTTTCTCGTAACGTCACCGCCAGAATTGGCTCGTTTCAATACGTCTTTACGCATGGCTGAGATTCTTTCAGAGGCGATTACTTTACCCCCCAGTGCAGCTTGAATCTTAATTTCAAACATCTGCTTGGGGATGATGTCTTTTAATTTACTAACAATGGCCCGGCCTTTGTAATAGGCCTCGTCCTCATAAACAAGGGTTGATAAAGCCTCCACCTCTTCTTCGGCGACTAGAATATTTAATTTTTTAATTTTACATGGTCGGTATTCTAGAAAATCGTAATTTAGCGAAGCATAACCCTGGCTAACACTTTTTAAATTATCATAGTAATCAAAAAGTATCGTTGCCAACGGAATTTCATAATGTAAAATTGCTCTTTCTGGCAAACCGTCAGCACCAGTTAAATAATCAGTGTTTGTCCAAAGAGCGCGAGATTTCTGAGATAGCTCCATTATTTTACCTAAATATTCATTGGGAGAAACAATATCCAAGGACATAACTGGTTCATCAACCTCCCTGTATAAATGACCGGAATCAAATTCCACCGCACTTTTAATAATCTTCACTTCCCCACTAGCAGAAGTAACTCGATACGCAACTGATGGAGATGTAATGACGAGTTCTAATTTGTGTTCGCGTCGTAACCGCTCCTTGGTTATTTCAAGATGCAACAACCCCAAAAAACCAATTCTAAATCCGTAACCAAGCGCTGGTGAGTGTTCGGGCTCAATATAGAGTGAGGCATCATTCAATTTTAGTTTCTCTAAACCTTCACGAAGCTCTTTGGCACTATAGCCTTCCTTTGGATAAAACCCGGCGTAAACCATAGGCTTAAACTCTTGATAGCCTGGTAATGCTTGGTCACCTTTTTTTGTCAGCACCGTGTCGCCAACGCGCACGTCGGCAATATTTTTTAAACCAGTGACGACGTAACCGATTTGTCCGGCTTGTAAACTAGGCGTCGCTACTCGGCTCGGTTTATATACCCCAACCTCCAACACTTCCCCACTTACATTGCCACCGGGCAACCAAAAACGATCAGCGCTCTTTAATTCACCAGCCACCACTCTAACTGACGCAATTACACCCCTGAATTCATTAAATTCTGAATCAAAAATTAATGCTTGTAAGTTTTCTTGTTTAATTCGCGCCGCTGGGACGTCGGTAATTATTCTATCTAGTAGCTCGGTGACACCGGCGCCTGTTTTTCCAGAAATTTTCAAAACTGTGTCCTCTGGCACTTCCAATAATTGCGACAGCTCTTTGATAGTCTCTTCTACCAAAGCATTGGGCAAATCTATCTTATTAATAGCGGGGATGATTTTTAATCCTGAGGCCTTAGCCATGTGTAAATTTGCCAGGGTTTGCGCTTGGATTCCTTGCGATGCATCTACTAAAAGTATAGCGCCTTCTACACAAGCTAAAGAACGAGAAACTTCGTAAGAAAAATCAACGTGACCTGGGGTGTCAATTAGATTGAGTAAATACCCTTTATAATCCATGGCCACTGGAGCTAATTTTATTGTAATACCGCGCTCTCTTTCTAAGTCCAGTTGATCCAGCATTTGCTCCTTCATCGCCCGCTTGGCTACTGTATTTGTATACTCCATTAAACGATCGGCCAAAGTAGATTTACCATGGTCGATGTGGGCAATGATACAAAAATTTCTAATTTTATTTACGTCCATAATTTTATCTTGCCCCACAATACTCTTGACCAATTAAGAACAAAAGACACCTCCTCAACTTTAAGAAACAAAGTAACCACAATATAGGTAAGCAGACCCATCAACCCAGCTGAAAATCCTTGAATAAATACACCCACAAATGTTTGCATATCAACGTGCGGTGCCACTAAGTGTAACATGGTATAACATATAGATCCCGCTAAAATAGCAGATAATGTTATTTTGCTGATGCTTCTAATTAGATCTGCAACTTTTAGATTGTGTAAGCGACTACCTAAAAAGGTAATCAATATTATAAAATTTAAAATTGCCGCCACGACAAACGAGACGGTTAATCCCATCAAACCGTAATATTTAGTTAGTGGAAATGCCAGCGCTGTATTTATGAAAAGCGTTAAAGTGCTCACTAGGACCGGCGTCTTAGTGTCCTGTAGGGCGTAAAAAGTCCTCGCCACTAGTGGTAGTAGACTTTCAGCGATCAATGAGATGGCTAATAAACCAAACACGTTGGCGGTGCGTATTGTATCATTCCAATCAAAAGCACCGGCACCTAAAATAAGACGAATAATTTGCGCTCTTAAAATTAAAAAAAACACACCCAAGGGAATAACAAAGAAAAGAATTCTTTTAAAAGAATTTTCAAAATGTGAACTCAACTTATCATGATTATTTTCAGACCAAGCCTCGCTTAATAATGGAAAGGCGGCGGTGGCCAGAGAGACGCCGAAAACATTTATTGGAAAATTTTGTAGATTGACCGCTAAACTGTAAGCCGCCAAACTACCGGCAACTAAATTGGACGCAAAATAAGTCATGACTAGCTGATTAAATGAATATATGGCGAGGCCAAAAGTCCTAGGCAGTACCAAACGAACTATTTTTTTTACATAAGCATTACTCCACTCCCAAACAAAAGCCGGGCGCCAGCCAGAGCTCACTACCGCCTTAATTTGCACCAGCATGTGGATAATACTGCCTATTAAAACACCCCAAGCCAAACCAATTAAACCAAATTGTGGGACTAAAACCAAAATACCAAGAATTATTCCCAGATTGTACATGACTGGCGCTAGACTCGGACTAAAAAATCTTTTATACGAGTTTAGGACGCTACTAAAAACATTGCTCGCGCCAAAAAATACAATCGCAGCCAACATTATTCGTGACAGGTCAACTGTTAATTTTAATTTCTCAGAACTAAAACCCGGTGTGATTAAGGGAATTAACGTTGAAGCAAAAAATATACCGATGAGTGATAAGATCATCAGCATTACCACTAAGGTGTTGAAGACTGTATTGGTCACACGCCAAGACTCAGCCTCGCCTCCTTTGGTGCGTGATTCTATAATTACTGGAATAAACGCCGATGCCAACCCGCCCAGCACTAAGATATTGAAAATAAAATCTGGCAGACGGAAAGCCGCGTAGTAGGCGTCCAATATATCGCCGGCACCAAAAGTACTAGATAGTAGTCTATCTCTAAGCAATCCAAACAACCGAGAGATAATCGAAAAAAGCGCAATGATAAAAGCGCCCTTACTTATTACACTCATTCCTAAATTTGAGCCCGAATCATCTTTCGCGGTCATAGAATTTATAGAGAAATATTACCCTTTTTTGAAAAAAAAATAAAGCCGAGAATAATAACAACAGGCTACCAACCAGCAGCCTACACTTAAGGAACTTGATTCAATATCTTTGTCCGATTGCGGAACAAAAGAGAAGAGAGTTTCTTGCGCCTTATGGCGCAAGCCCAATTGTAGGGATTATGAATCTTGTTAGCTTGTGCAACCGCTAGTTTGGTAGCCTGTTGTTACACTCACTAAAGAGAGCGAATTGGGGTTTGAGAAAGGCTTGAATTGACCTACTAAAAGTGGTGTCCAAGCAAGCTGGCTTACAATAACAATAATTTGAATACTGTTATCGTAATGCTTCGCTATCATTTCTCTGTAACCCCAGTTCGCTATCTTTAATCAAATTTTAAATGAAACACATTACAGAATAGACCTTTTTGGTCAATTTGTCAAGATTGTTATTTGTTTAAAGGCCCACTGAGTATCAAGCCTAAAAATTCGTCGTTTTCCCAGTCATCAGTAAAATTAATTGAATTGGGTAAAACAGAGACTTTGCCCGATGACTCTTGCCAACGCAAAATTAAATTATCAGGTAAATTGATAGTGGCGGCAAAATCAAGAGGTTTAACGCCCGATTGTTGTTGATAATAAGAATCATAATGAAATGAATTACTATTATTATCAAGCATTGGGAGCGCGTCTGGCAGTTCATACTCGACGGTAATTGTTCTGGATTCACCTGGTGGTACATCCATCCAGCCTGCAAAAACCGTCTTGCCAAACTCGCTCGTCTCAACCACCCCTAATTGATCGCCGCCAATAATCCTCTCTTCTTTTGTCTTTAAATAAACGTCGTCCTGAGAATTTAAATGACTGGGTTTAAATACGTAATTCGACATATCTGCAAAACCAGAGGCGCTAACCAGTTTTGCGCCACTAGGAACATAAAACCTAATCCAAGAAATATTATCCCTCTTAAAAAAGATGTCGAAAGGATCTCCCCGATGTTCACGCGTTAAGTAAACTTTTTCAGAAACTTTACCTGACTCACTAATATTTACTTCCTGTTTTACTTTATCGTAGGTGACTAAGTCACTTTTTCCGCCACCAATATTTGTTCTGACAATTGCCAAATAATCGTAAAACCCAGTTTTAACATCACCGGCCCAACCCAGCTCCTTTACCTTGGCTTGGTATTGTTCACCGCTAAAATACATTTGAATGCTTTTGGTATTTAATAAATTTACCACTTGTCCGAGTATTTTTAATTGGTCGGTTGTTTTAGATGCTAACATTTTATCTAAAATGACTGGCGCTAAATCAGCAATAAACTGTTTGGGACGATTGGCGACCCGATCGTATTCTAGCTCAACGGCTTCTTGAGTTTCTCTGATAAAGTTTTCGGACGTGATTACCTTATTGTATTCAGGTAAATTAATAGGGCCGGTAATTTTTAGTAAATCCAGCACTAGGTCGGGATTAACGGCTATTATGCCATCAACTTTGTCAGCACCACTATTTTCTAAGAACCAATTAATTTTTTCAGCAGAACTTGGAAAATCAAAAAACCAATTAGCGTCTTGCAGTTGCCATAGCGAATTTATTAATGTCAGTGGTTGGGGCGGATTTATTTTTGGCACTAATTGACCTTGAAAGTCATACGGTCCCCCACCAGGGATTTCCATTTTTTGCAATTTACCATCAATAAAATCTAGAAAAGCTAAGCTGCCCATGAATCCACCCGTGGGCCTTAACTCTGAGTTATTCTGAAAAACCAGTAAGTAACGCCTGTTTCCTTGGACGGGTATCATATCTACCATTACATCCAACACTTTGGATGTTTGTGTAAAGACTAGAACTAAATCATTCATTCGATTACGAATTGAATTCCAGTCATTACCTATCATCAAGGTATCTACCCCACTTAAATCAGCCTCAGCCAATGATGTTTGCGCCGCATTTAATTTTGGCAAAACACTATCAACAGCGTCTTTAAGCTGTCTAACATTGGCCCCTAAATTCATATTTTCAATTTCAGTAACTTCGGGAAAAGATGATAATGTAATTGTTAACGTCTCACCACTGTCGGCGAGTAGTCGAGCTGCCTCAATTACCTTTTGAGCCGAGTCTACTTTATCGGAAATAACCGGCAGTCTGTACACCAGCCCAGCTAACTCATTATTGATTTGATCAATTTTCAATTGTGCCTTGGCGAGCGAAATATTAGCGGCGCTAAAATCCGCAAACGCGTTTTCATAGTCTGCAATAAACAACTTTTCACTGGCTAAACTAAACTGGTCCATAGCCGCTTGCGCATAACTCAATATTTGATCCTTGTGATTGGAGACGGAATTTTTTAAATCAAACCATTTTATGGGCGTAATTAATGCCAACAGTAAAATCAAAAATAACATAACCTGACCAAAGCCAGGCAACATCACTTGCACGTCGTTCTTCCTTTTATAAAGGTTGAGTGATAAAACGGTCGCTAATAGACCAACAAAGTTTGCCACATCTTCAATTACCTCCCTCGCTAACGCCTTACAATAAACAAATACGCGATAATAAAACATCGCAACTGACCGCACGCTAAAATAAAACAGGCGGTAAATAATTTCCAAGATAAAATTTATAGTTAACCCCCTAACAACCGGCCACCTTCTCTCCAACCGCCACCAAGGTATATAAAAAATACTCGAAACGGGATTAAGTAAATTTAGTCTCAAGTTAAATCGCAGTGGTTCAGGAATCGTTACCCGGGGCGCGCCTAACTTTACTGGCTGTACGATTACCGCGGATTTTGTTTCGCGTAAATTCAAAACGTGACGCGATAAATTATGACGTCCGCGAGATACTTTTTTAGGGGCGTCAGTATTTACCTTAACTTTTAACCATTTATCTGTTTTGACTTTGTCTTGATTTGTCATGTCTCTTCTCCTTTATTGTAAAGCCAAACCCAATCATCATCAAGCCTCTGAAAGTATTTTGAGAATATCAGAAGCTGTTTTTTCCCAACTAAATTTAGACAAAATATTTTTTGCCAATATTTCGTCCATTTTTTCGTTATTTTCCAAAAAGTTTCTTAAAAGTCGACACAGCGATGCTTTATCTAAAGGATTAAAATAATTTCCATATGCTCCAATAATTTCATGGTTTACCTCTATGTCAGACACTATAACTGGCTTATTAAAAACTAATGCGTCCAAAGCGTTCAAGTTAAACCCCTCCTGCAACCCTGGTGAGATATAGACAATTGCGTTCATATATAAACTGGCAAGCGTCTCGCTATCAACCCCGCCATAAAAAATTACATTTATATTTTTACCAAACTCAGACTCGAGCCGGTTATAGAAAAAATCCTTACGGCCAACCAGTACCAACTTTGTATCACTGTCAGCAACCTCAATAAAAGATTGTAACAGCCGCTCCAGGTTTTTATGCGGATAAGCGGCTCCTACATAGAGAAAATATTTACCGCTAATATCAACTTTTTTTGCAAATTTATCAATCAAGGTTGGACCCTCGTAAACAACTTGGATCTTAGACTTTACTTCGGGATAATATTTCAAAATTACCCCCTGCGTGGTGTTGCTGACCGCAATAATTTTTTTTGCTCTTTTTATCACCCGTCTTAAGACAAAAAAATACAACAGTAGTTTAATTCTATAAATTACTGCTGGCAAAGTAGTCGCTCTTTCATTTGGAAACTCATGAATAATTAAATCATGAATTGTAACTACGAAGGGTCTGGAAAATAAAAAAGGAACATTAAAGTGCGGGAAGTAATATATATCACAATTTTCCTGTTTCAGTATTTTGCCAAAAAACATTTGTTCTGCAATCGAGTATGCTCGAAAAGATACAGGAACCACTCGGGCGCGTGGAAAAGTAGCTTGCAGTGACTGATCGCCAAATATAACCAAATCATCAGGACATTTTTTATATAACTCCCCTAATAAAAGTTCCGTATATTTACCAATGCCACGATGAAATGGGCCGTAAAGGCGAGCGTCAAATCCTATTTTCATATATTCTCTATATAATTATACATTTTTTTTACACTATCAGCCCAATTAAATTTTCTGGCATGCGCGATTAAGTCTTCAGTACGCTGAGCATTGCGTCCACTTCCCAATAGTTCTTTTATCACCCGTACCCAATCATCAACTCGCCAAGGCCTTAACAGAGCAACGTGCGGTCCACAAATTTCAGGCAATGAACTAACCGCAGACGCAACCACTGGAATACCTTGAGACATAGCCTCTAAAACCGGGAATCCAAAACCCTCATAGTGTGAGGGATATAAAAATAAATCAGCGCCCGCATAAATCGCCTTTAAATCTTCAGCCGGGACGTACTTAAGCCACTTAATCCTTTCCCGATATTTCATCTTATTCCAGAATTTAAAAACGTGATTATAATTCCAGCCTAGCGGACCAACTATTACTAAGTTGTGATCAAAATCTTCGTCTTCACAAAGTTTTGAGAACGCCTTTAATGCTAATATGTGATTTTTTCGCGGTTCAATACTCCCGACCATCAACAAGTATTTTTCTTGGAGATTATATTTACGCTTTATACCCGTTACGTCGGCCGCTGCGCAGACGCTCATAAATATATCGTCAATACCGGGATAAACAACTTTTGCTTTTACAGCAGCCGTGCTATTGAACTTGATTAAATCATTTTTAGTTGACTCCGAAACGCAAAATATTAAATCGATGTCAGCTAGATTTCCTAATATTTTTTTTACCTCTGAACCGTACCATAATCTTTTTTTCAAATTAAAAAAACGTGGAAATAATATTGGAGACAAATCATGCACCGTTAGGACTTTTTTTACACCCGTACCCAGTCTAATAAAATGCGGATTCGTCATCCAGAACAAATCACCAGTTTGAAGTTTCAAAACTTTATCGAGTGTAGAGCCTAAGCCCAGCCTCCAAAGAAAATTGGCAAGTCTACTAGGCAAGCCATAATTTTTTACTTCTCCTAAATTTTGAATGTCCTTTGATAAAGATCTAATTTTAAATGAATTCGTAAAAAGAAGAGGTTTTTCCAAGGTGACCTTGTTTATATGTTTCAAGAGGTTCCAAGTATATTGCGAAACCCCAGTCCAATAATTATCCTGCAGGGACCGAATATCAATGACCAGTCTCATTTTTTTCTAGCATCAGAAATAAAATTTTGTATTTTTTCCGAGAAAACTTTCGAGTCGAAAGTCTCCGCCGACTTCAGAACTTGATCGATATCATATTTTTCGGGTTTAAAATGAATAACCTTATCTGCCAACGCCTCCCAAGTTTGTTCAGAGAAAAACTCACCATTGATACCCTCTTTAATTATCTCCCTAGACCCTCCTTTATTGAAAGCAATAACTGGCCGACCAGAGGCCAATGATTCAACCGCCGTAATACCAAAGTCCTCTTCTTGAGGAAAAATTAAGGCCTTGGCTTTTGATAAATATTCCTTCTTTTCCGCTTCCGTGACAGCGCCTAGAAACTCGACATTATTTTTAGCAATTTTTGTAAGTTCATTATATTGTTCACCAACCCCAATAATCTTTAGTGGAATACCAAGTTTATTAAACGCTCTTATAGCCACATCTACTCTTTTATACGGACGCAATCTAGATACCACTAGAAAGAAATCCTCAACGCTCTTGGACACAATAAACTGTTTTGTTGGCACCGGTGGGTAAATGACTTGCGCATCACGTCGATAGTATTTTTTTATTCGCTGCGCGACGTAATGCGAGTTAGCCAAAAAATAATCAACCCTATTGGCCGCTAGTTGATCCCAAATTCTTAACTTGGTTAAAACCAGTGGCAATAATTTCTTTATAAAACGCGGCTGCTCTAAATCTTCCGTGTATTGATGGGTATCACTCCATAAATACCTAGTCGGACTATGACAGTAGGAAATATGAATGGTTTCGGGCTTAGTTATTATGCCTTTAATTAATGCTGAACATGAACTTACTAAAACATCAACATCGCCTACATCTAGACTTTCTACTGCTGCTGGCATCAAACTTAAGTACCATTTAAATAGTTTTGGATTACCTGGTAAATTCTGTAAGAAAGAAGTTTTTATTTTCCAATCGCTAAAAAGATTTCCAAATGCCTTGGGATCATAAATTAAGGTATAGAGAATCGACTCCGGTAAAACACTCTTTAACTCGTTTAAAACCTGTTCGGCACCACCAAATTGAGTTAAATGATCATGAGCTAAAGCTGTTCTAATGCTCATACAGCATGCTGTCTCCTAAAAATAACTACCACTGTTTTAACTAAGATAATTACATCATGAAGCAAAGACCAGTTTTCAATATACAAACTATCCAATCTAGCTTCTTGTTCAAAGGCTAATCCAGAACGACCTGAAATTTGCGCCAACCCAGTAATACCCGGTTTTATGTTTAATAATTTATAATGATCAACGGAATACTGGGCGACTTCCTGTGGCTCGTGGGGCCTTGGACCAACTAAACTCATTGTGCCTATAAAGACATCCCACAGCTGGGCTAATTCATCCAAGCTCCAACGCCGTGTAAACTTTCCAAACGGTAAAACTCTTGGGTCGTTGGTTATTTTAAATAGCGGGCCATCTTTACGTTCATTTAAACTCATGAGAGAACTTTTCATTTGCTCAGCACCATTAACCATTGATCTGAATTTGTGCAACTTAAAATGCTCGCCATTTTCCCCAACTCTCTCCAGTGAAGCAAAAATAGGTCGACCGTATAGAACAAGGATTATTAAAGAAAAAAATATAAATAGAGGCGATAGAATAATTAAGGCTGAAAAAGAAAAAACAATATCAAATAGTCTTTTAGCAACCCTCCCCCACCCCTCTAGTGGTGTTTTTTTTATTTCCACAATCGGTAGCCCTGCCCAAGTGTGGAAAACAATATTGTGTGATTGGGCATTAAAAACATCGGCCACATAGCGAAAATTTAAATGATGGCGGATACAAAACTGCCATAACTTATATTTTATTTCAGATGATAAATTAGTGTCGGCTAAAACTATGCCGTTAATTTCACCCAGTTTTGAAAGTAAATTGCCCTCGTTATAATCATTTTGCATACCGGCTGACCTAAAACCAAACTCCGGCATTGATATAAATAAATTATGAAGAACGTCTGCAGATTCTCCAGATCCAATTATCAATACTCTATTCACCCCGATGTCGTGTTTATATAATTTTGTTTTTAACCAATAAACAAAAGTTCGTCCCAAAGCACAATAAATAATCGCCAGCATCCATGATGCTAGCACGATAAAACGCGATGAAAACAAAGCCTGGTCAAAAAAGAACCAGATTACAATCAATGCCAAACCGGTTGAGCAGGCCAAAAATATTTTTTTAAACTCGTCGGCTAGCTTAACTCTGGTTTTGGTTTGATACAATCCACTAAGTGCGAATAAAATTATCCAGCCAGCACCCACAACTAATATCAGACTAAAGTATTCACCTAAAGGTAAATAAAAACGTATGGGTATAATATCAGTAATAGAGCTTTCAAAACGCAAAAAATAGGCCGATAATCCAGCCAAAATAAGGGCTAAATAGTCGATTGGCAGACTGATAGTAGCCAAGAGCAACTGAGTCTTTTTCATGCTGTAAATTATAGCTTAATTAGCTTTTTTTTCAAATAAAAAACCGGCCAGCTAGGGCGGTACTTTATTGCTAAATAAATCTGTAAGCCGAATTCTGTATCTCGCCCTTGCGGGCGGACGATGATTATCTCTCTGGTTCCGATATCACTATCGGAATCTAGCTACCACCCGATCCATTTAAGGATCCTATTTGGTATTGCACCGAGTAGAGTTTGCCTAGCCCCCAGTGTCACCACTGAGGCTGGTGGACTTTTACATTGGTCGCCGTAAGCGATTTATTCCGCCTTGGCGGATCCACCGTTTCACCCTGCTCCTTGGAAAAACCAAGGTAGGTTTGTTTTCTGTTGTACTTGTCCTGCGCTTTGCCTTACGGCTAGCGCGGCTGCTGTTAGCAGTTACTCCTCACATACGTGAGCGTTGCGGTGTTCGGACTTTCCTCTCTTATCTAAAGATAAAAGCAATCACCCGATTTATTTAGCAAATAAATAATAGCACAAATACAAAAAAAGTCAATGACTACGCCACTAACATTTAAATGTTTCTATCTAATTCTTGATTTAGCAGGAGGTCAGCTTTTTTATTTTGACCTCTAAGCACGTGTTTAAACTCTATTTTCTTAAACCCCTGACTCAAATTCCAAACTTTTACAAAAAGCGTACCTAAGTTTTTATCTTTAACTCTATATTCTTGCCTCACCTGTTTTACAACCAACTCGCTATCAAGAAAACAAATTACCTCCTCGGCCCCCATTTGTTTAACCGCTTCGAGCCCAGCTATTAACCCCTGATATTCAGCCTCGTTATTCGTTTTTACACCTAGGGATTTAGATCCTTGATTTAACAATTTTCCGTTTTCATCCTCAATTACAAATCCATAGGCGGCTGGCCCTGGATTTCCACGTGATCCACCATCGGTGCGTAAGGTTACTTTATTATTCATTAATTTTATAATCCTTAATTTTTAACTGTAGGTCACGGTTGCCATTCCATTCATTAACACCGATCTCATACACTACATCAATTATATCATTATTTTTAATTATTTTATCCTCGGGCATGTTAAACAAAATAAATTTCTTTTCAATATTATCACCGGCCATAACTAAACGGCGGTGTTGCCCAGTTGAACCAACTGGTGATGAGTCAATTACCTTTAAACCTGGCGATAAAAATAACGGCATGGAATTACCTTGTCCATATGGCTCCATACTTTTGACCGTATCGTATAAATGCCAATTTGCGTCCTTAAGACTAAGTTCGATATCAATATCCAATTCTGGCTTTAGATCTATATCTTTAAGTATTTTTTTTGCGTAGGCGGATATTTTCTTTATAAATTTCGCTAAATTATCCGCCGGCAACCTAAAACCAGCGGCTTGCTTATGCCCACCAAACTTTGTTAATAATTCTGAACACTCACCTAAAGCGTCCACTAAATCAAAACCTGGTAAACCTCTACCTGAACCAACGACTTCTTTGCCATCAAAACACATTACGAGTGCTGGGCGGTTATATAACTGAACCAACTTACCAGCCACTAAACCAACGAGACCAATTGACCACTCTCTTTTATAGGCGGTAACTAAAAAAGCGACTTTTTCACCAACCTGTTCAGCTGCTTCAGTAATCATTTCTTCAGTAGCTTTCTGTCGAGCAATATTTGCTGAATTCAGCGCCTGCGCTAGCTCATCTGCCTCCGATTCATTTTCACTCATCAATAAAGCAAATCCCGTGTTAGCATGATCCATTCTACCAGCAGCATTGATGCGGGGCGCTATTTGCCAACCGATAGTAGTTGTATTAATCGTAGCTGGGTCTATGCCGGCAAGGGAGAGTAATTTTTGCAGACCGAGTCGTTTATTTTTTTGTAACACAACCAAGCCATATTTTGTTAGGGTCCGAGCCTCTCCAGTGAGTGGAATCATATCAGCCACTAAGGAAATAGCAACTAAATCTAGAGTCCACTTTTCCAAAGACTCTTTTTCAATACTGCTTAATTTACACTGATCGCTCTTGATTAAACCCTGAACAAGTTTAAACGCCACTGCCCCACCTGATAAGTATTTACCTGGATAATTCTCGCCTGGTAAAGTGGGGTGTATTATAGCCACGGCCGGCGGTAATGTCTCTTTTGGCTCGTGGTGATCGGTGATTATAACCTGCATACCTAAATCATTAGCTATCTTAACTTCATCAACGTTTGCTACACCACAGTCACAAGTGATAATTAGTTTAGCACCGGAATCGGCTATATATCTCAAAGCAGCCTGGTTTAAACCATAGCCCTCGCGCTCACGATGTGGAATATAAACATTTACGGTCGCTCCTAGTTTTTTTAGAGCTGACACTAATATAGTTCCGCCAGTAACACCATCGGCATCGTAGTCGGCGTAAACCGTTATTTTATCTCCGCGCGCTATAGACTTGTATACAATATCAACCGCACTTAACATGTCCCTAAACTTATTAGGGTCATGCACATCCTGCAACCAATCGGCGTTCAAAAATTCATCAACATCCTTCTGCTCTTTTATTCCTCTATTTGAGAGTAATTGCAATAACAATGGGTCAATTTCTGGATACTGACTGAAAACGTCTTGAGACAATTTTGGGTAAACTTTCCAAAGCTTTTCCATGTTGAGTAATTATATATTACGATTGACAAACTGACGAGATTAAGTTAAATTTGTCTGAAACAAAAAGGAGAACGTATGGCGCGCATAAGTGGAATAATAGCGGCCGTAATAATGGCCGTCATAATTCACGAAACAAAGGGTCCGTGGCTAACACAGCAAGAGCTGTTTATTACCGACGTCATGACAATATTCGGAGCCTTGGGAACCGGGTTCGTTATATACTTACTGATCGTCAGTAAAAACCCTCACAATCATTAGCCGTTTCTCATAACACCGAGAGACGGCTTTTAACTTGGTCCTGTTCCCGTACTCGAGCCTGTTTTTATTCTATCAACAATGTTACCCAATTTTACCGTCAGTAATACTATAAGCACTGTGATAATAATGGCATAAATAAACTTAGCCCAAACATCAGACTGATCACCAAATATAATTTTAAATAGCGCCTGAATGGCGTCGTTCCATGCCAGTGCTGCTACCAAACCTAATCCCGCTGTGGCTAACTGCGTTATCTTATCAAAGATTTCTATTTTTAATGATTGTTTACTCATAATTTAATAATACTCCAGGTTAATAGAGTTGACAAAGGGAGGTTTACTTGTTAATATTGCTAATTAAAATCGTTCACTACAATCACGAATAAAAACACCTGAGGAGAGCACATGGTCATAGACATATTTGCAGTTCTGCACGGCGACAAAATCAACACTCAGAGCAACGATGCAAAAATTGTCGCCAACCCGCCGATGTCTGAAAAAGGCTTGATCGAAGTCCACGACGTTATTCCTGCTATCGCAGCACTCCGTCCTTTCCATTTCGTTTTTTCCTCACGGTTGGCCCGCGCCAATGACACGGCATCGGCCATCTGCATTCCGCTTGACCTGAATTGGCAGACACATGAACTGCTGGGTCAGCACGGATCACTTCAGAACGGAGAATCGGTCTTGTACCCGGGGTATGAACACGAATCTTACCCCGAATGGCTCGAAAACACGGAGAAGTTTCTCTCTTGGATCGGTAAGACCGGCATGCGCTACCGCACTCCGAGTATGAAAATTCTCATTTTCACACACAGGCCAATTGTGGCCTGCCTGCTCGGTATCGCATCGAGAAAAAGTTCCATTCCCGACGACATCGTGCCCGAGGATATTATGATGATCGCCCGCGGGAAAGAAATTACCCAAAAGCGACTCTATCACTTTGTCCTGAATACGGACACGGAGTTACTCACCCACGTGAATGGGTAATACCGAAGAATAGACTGTCAGAGTCCCGACGTAGCAAATAATCGCTATCTTCGGGACTTTTTTATTAATCTCACAATTCCCTTATATCCATCAACCTCTACTAAATCGCCAGTCTTAAAAATCATGGTGGCGTTCTTCGTTCCTACAATACAGGGCTTATTCATCTCACGCGCCACAATGGCTGGGTGACTAGTTAATCCCCCTTCATCTGTTACAAAAGCCGCGGCCTTTTTCATTATCATTATGTAATCTGTAGAAGTCATTGAGGCAATTAGGATGTCGCCGGATTTTACCTTACTAAAATCTCTACTACTTCTAATAACAATTGCGCGCCCAGTTGATAGACCAACATTACCAGAAAAACCCGAGGTTTGGATGATATTACCCAGTGACTTTTTTTTATTCATGTATTTATTCATCAACCACCTTACACTCGACTGCGATAAATCTTGAGAATCAAATCCATTATAGAAATTGCCGTAATAACCATTCTGACGATTCTTAATTTTATTTTTTATTTGCGAAACATGACTATTCGCCAATAAACTTAGAACATCTTTTTCAGACAAATAGTGGCACGATTTCCAATCGCCAATTTTTAGTTCTTTAGCCAGCAGACTAAAATACCTTCTGGTAATAAAACTCGCTTCTGTAAAAATAGATTTCCTGTACTCATTTAGATCAGAAAATGTTCTTATGGCCAATACGAGTTTAATTAACTTGCTTGATGGTCTTAATTTTTTAAATATGATATCTCTTTTTTTTAATGCCTGTTCGCGCCCTTTTTTTCTCAGCGCCAGTATTTTCTTGGCGTTTTTCTTATCAATAGTGGAAAACCTCTTT
This sequence comes from uncultured Gammaproteobacteria bacterium, assembly GCA_964349095.1. Classification (GTDB taxonomy): domain Bacteria; phylum Patescibacteriota; class Patescibacteriia; order Veblenbacterales; family UBA10138; genus UBA10001. The sequence continues at coordinate 336 of CAYGFD010000011.1, read as the reverse complement.
TTTATATCAGCAAAAGTCCAACCTTCTCCGACAAAATTTGACGGCAAATGTTGATATTTCTCATAATGTTTTTTTAGAAGAGACTGCCATATAAACTTGGGTTTAGTGGCAATCGTCAATAAGTCAATTTCTTCGATTTCAGATGGAGTAAGACTATCAGGCAATGTAACAATACTCAGCGCCTCTTTATTAAAGTCGGTTTTCGCCCGCAATGCGCTAAAAAATTGATACAATTCCTTGGTCAAATAAGCACCACCAATTGCAGTAATATTTAGAGTCGGGGTGTATTTTTTATAAGCTTCAAAATAGTTAATTAATAACTGTTTACTATTACTA
>CAYGFD010000010.1:15327-20741 GCA_964349095.1 uncultured Gammaproteobacteria bacterium | reverse complement strand
GTTGCCGAGGTGCTCATTGCCGGTTATCTTTTGTAAAAATGATCTAATTAATATTATTAAAATAAAAATAAGAAACACTGATCTAATTAAAGAAATATAAATGAACCAATTATATGATAAATGATAAAAACGGCTAGAAATAGTTCCAATAATTGGAAACTGCAAATAATTAAGGATGTCGTGTATCAATGTATTAACTAGTAAAGGCCAGCCGCCAACAGTTATTAGTATTGGGACAAACCAGATGACCCATTGATTGGAATAAAAAAAGCCAAAAATTGTTGGCATGATTAACGTGATCGATATTATTTTTAAAAAGTTTAGCGGGCCCGTAGTTATTTGGAATTTATGTTTAAAAAATAATAAAGCAGTTAGGATTACCGGGGTTATAATAGTAAATATTTTAAACAAATGTCTTATAATATACCAAAAACTTCTGTTATTAGTTATGGATTTCAAACTATAAATAAAACTTCCGCCAGTTTCTTCTCTGAGCCAATGCATGATGTAGGGTATTATAGCTGGCCACCATCCTGACCACAGTATTGAGATTATTAGTCCAGAGGTGCCGAGACTTATAGTAAGCCATAAGTATTTTAGCCAGTTAACATCCTTTTCTTTTAGGTAAAGTAAATAGGCTGGTAGTAAAAGTATTGGATAAATCTTAACCAATATTCCGAGAGTTAGTAATATAAGGCTGAAATTATATTTAGAAATAAGTAAATAATAAATTGACCAAATCACCAAGGCGCTTGGGAATATATCGTACCGGTTAAAGGTAAAGTATAAGAAAGATGGTAGCAGTAAAAACAGTAAGTTAGTCCAATGTTTTTTTAATAGTATTAGAAGGTTGTGTAAACCAATCATTAAGATAAGTAACCACAGGGCGTTCCAGCAAAACATTAATGCCTGATAGACATCAAAATTGTTAGTGAATAGTGCGGGTAGGGAAAAATAAATTATCCCCAATAATGGATAAGACTCTGATACATATGGTATTTGTCCTTTTTCTTTAAAATAATTTAAAGTAGACAAATCAAATTCGTGTTTATAATATGGATGTTCGCCTTTTTTTATCCAATCACTTCCTTCCCAATAAACTTTTGTATCAAATTTTTCTCGAGCGATCGGCATGGCGTAGTTTCCATACCTAACAGCGGGTAAGAAATCAAAAAGGCCGGCCGATATAACTATCGTGATGAACCAGATGACAAAAACTTTATAGTGCTTCATAACTAGAGTTTATAAATTATAGCTTCGTCATCTTGGTAAACTTTCTGAAATCGAGGGTCACGATTCAAAATATACAAACTCTTGGGGTGTTTTTTTTCTAATAACAGCCAGCTAGCGTGAAATTCATTTTTGGCAATTTCGTAATAATCCGATCTCTTGCCATCGACCGCCTCGGTCCATAGTTGGTGCTTATTTTTATCAAATTCATACATAAACGTTTGATCTAGGCCAGTGAGATAAAGGTTGTGAGGGTTATAGTAAAAAAGCATAGGGAAACTGGACCAGCTGTTATTGAAAACTATTTCTCCTACTCCCGCATTATTTTTTAGCCAAGTGGAAGCCTTTTCCAAATGGCTCATTTTATAACCACTTGCCAAAGAGGTATAGGTAGTCGCAACTTCTTTATATACACCTAGTGGTAAGATAATTAACAAATACCCGCCTATTATATAAATAAATATTTTTTTTCTGAGTATTTTTGGCAACCAAGAAATAAATTCTTTCCATAAGTCATGAAGTGAACTTTTTCCCAAGCCATCCTTCCAGGCCAAGGCACTCGAAATTACCAACCAAGGAACCATGTATTCAATTTGTCTGCGTGCCCGCATAGTCATGATGATTAGGACTAATGAGGTTAGCCAACTAACCAATGAAAATTTTTCTTGCTTCTTTAAAGTGGCAAAGAAAAAAATTGAGGAGAGCGTCCAGACCAAAATCGGTAACGCACTATGCTCCATAATTTCAAACAAGTCCCAGGAGTACCACTCACTACCTATTTGTATAATTTTATAATAAGGCGTGATCGACATCGTAAACAAATATTTTAAGTAAATTAAGTTTGTGGGAAAGTAGGGGTTAGTAACTAAACCAACCGTTAGTCCTAAAATTACGCTTGCCCAGAGTAAAATATTTTTTTTATTAAAAAAGTTTTTAATAATTAATTTAAAAAAGCTGAATAAACTTGAACCGGTATTTTTAATTACTGCATAGGCATCAGTAATAGATTCGACCGTCGTAGTGATAGCGGTAAAAACCAAAAGCAGTGGCCAGGCACTATAAAACCAAATAAATAACCAAGACCAGAGAAAGATTGATTTATATTTGTATTGATTAATTAAGTAGTAACTGACGATTAATATAAGTAAGGTTAATGACGGCGCTTTACCTAAACTCATACGGAAAAGAAACAATGAGTTGGTAAGCATAATTAGCAGCCACCAAACCAAGCCTTTAATATTATTTTTCTTTAGTAACCATAATACTGATAGGGTAGATAGGGTGGCAAAAATAGCTGTCGCTATTTTAATACCTGCTAATGGATTGAAGATACTAACAAAAGGGATTAAAAATACATGATAGAGAAAATGATGGTCTATAAAAAATAATTTATATAAGGAGCTTTGTGTCCATGGGAAATCCACTATTAACCCCTGATCTCTCATCATTACGCTAATGCCGGCGTGGTAAAAGGAATCTGGGTCCGATAATGTAGCTGGCGATTGCAACCATAAAAAAATAGCCAGCGTTAGAAGGCATAGTGCTGGCCATTGCCAGTGCGAGATATTTATCTTTTGGACACCCATATTTTATGGCTTAATTATACCAGAATATGAGCAAAAGTTTATTAAAATGCTTGAAAAAACCTAAAAAAATACTATAATTGAGGGAGTTTTATGTCAGGACATTCCAAGTGGTCAACAATCAAAAGGCAGAAGGGGGTCGCCGACGCTAAGCGGGGTAAGATTTTTACTAAATTAACTCGGGCTATTACTGTGGCGGCCAAATCTGGGGCAGACCCAGAGTCTAATCCTCGACTGCGTATCGAAGTGGACAGAGCACGAGCGGCTAATATGCCCAAAGAAAATGTCGCTCGAGCCATCGCCAAGGCGCAAGGCGCCGGCGATGGGGTGCAACTCGAAGAAGTTGTTTATGAAGCTTTTGGTCCAGGTAACGTAGCGATCCTTATAAAAACTATCACTGATAATCGCAATCGAACAGCCACTGATGTAAAAAATGCATTAACAAAAAATGGTGGTCGTTTGTTGGAGGTCAATAGTATAAGTTGGCAATTTGAGAGTAAAGGCGTCATTCAGTTGCCTTTGCCGGACGTTAAGACTAAAGAAGAGTTGGAACTATCGTTAATCGAGGCGGGGGCACAGGATATAAATGAAGTCGAAAATAATTTAATAATAATATGTCCAGTAAATAGTTTCGAGAAAATTAAAGCCTTGCTGTTAGAAAAAAAATTAACACCCGAGTATTCTGAAATTGAATTAGTCTCTAACGCTCTGGTGACTGTTGATGATGAAAATGTGCGTGCGCGTTTAGATAATTTGAAAGAGGTGCTAGATAACATAGATGATGTAGATAATATTTACACCAATGAAAATTAGTGAACAAAGAATATTGGGCCTTGATCCAGGTTTCGGTAGAACAGGGTACGCACTAATATCTGGTAATAAGGATAAGCCAATCATTGATAGTTTTGGGTTGATAGAAACTTACCCCTCATCTAGTCAGTCAGAAAGACTCACGGAAATTATTAGCAAAATAAATGTATTGATAAAAGAGTTTAAACCCACACTAGTGGCGTTGGAAAAGGTTTTTTTTGCCGCCAATACCAAAACAGCTCTGCAGGTAGGAGAGGCTCGAGGTGCTTTACTAGTCGCTATTGAGCAGCACCATTTGCCAATCGTTGAGTACACGCCACCGCAAGTAAAACTTTCGGTGACCGGTGATGGTAAAGCAGATAAAAAGCAAATCCAGAAAATGTTGCAGATTATATTTAAGCAGAGCGAGGTGATTAAGTCGGACGACGCGGCCGATGCCGTAGCAATTGCCCTCTGTGCTTTAAATCACGCCCATTTATCACGCTTTTAGTGGATAATATGGTAAGATAATTAATACTATGGCCAATAATAAATCAGAGTTACGCAAAGACTATATTCAAGACAAGTATGTTATTGTTGCCCCTTTGCGCAATAAATATCAAAAGACCAGCGCTTATGCCCACGGTCATAGTTTGAATTATGAAGTTCACCACCATCATTTTATAAAAAAATCGGATTGTGTATTTTGTAAAAAAAACTTTTCTGTTAGAAGTGCCAAGGTTGTTGTAGGGGATAAAAAAAACTGGGAGATCGTAGTAGTACCAAATAAATACCCGGCCTTATCTTTAAAGAACCCAAAGGCCTATGGCGAACAAGATGTAGTCGTAGAAACGCCGTTTCATGATAAACAGCTGGAAGATTTGCCATTGACTCAAATAGTAAAAATTTTGGAAGTGTATGCCATTAGGACTAGAGCTTTGGATATGAATCCTAAAATCGAGTATGTTTTAATATTTAAAAATAATGGTGGACGCGCCGGCGCTTCAGTAACCCATTCTCACTCGCAAATTTTTGCAACAAATTTTTTACCACCTCATTTACTTGATAAATCTCAACGGGTGCAAAGTTATAAATTAAAAACTGGCCGTTGCGTTTATTGTGATGTAATAAAAAAAGAAATGTCTGGCCCGCGTAAAGTTTATCAAGACGATTATGTAGTAGCTTTCACGCCTTATGCCTCCGTATATAATTATGAATTATGGATTATGCCCCGAAGGCACATAGACAACGTCACAAATTTATCTACAGAAGAGCTCAAGTCCTTTGCCAAAATACTGAAGGAATCTTTAACCAAGTTAGTGCACCAGTTAAAGATGCCGTATAATTTTTATTTTCATCAGGTGATAAACGACGAGGACCAACATTTATATCTAAAAATTGCACCACGTGGGACTGTCTGGGGCGGAGTAGAGGTTGGGTCAGGGTTAGTAATTAATCCAGTAGCACCAGAGCTAGCCGCCAAGTTTTATAGAAAAAAATAATTATGACAATTGCAGAAAAGTTTGATCACCAAGTGATTGAGGCGAAGTGGCAGAAGTATTGGGCAGAACATAAAATAAATGAAGCCAAAGACAGCGTCAAACCCAAGGCCTATGTTTTAGACATGTTTCCCTATCCGTCAGGAGATGGTTTACATGTTGGTCATGTTGAGGGGTATACAGCTTCTGATATCTATAGCCGATTTTTAAGAATGAATGGTTACAATGTTTTGCACCCAATGGGTTGGGATGCTTTTGGTTTACCAGCAGAAAATTACGCGATAAAACAAAAAATTCATCCCCGTATTGTAAC
>CAYGFD010000010.1:10998-15227 GCA_964349095.1 uncultured Gammaproteobacteria bacterium | reverse complement strand
AACGTAGAGAAAAAAAATAAAAAACAATGGCTTTTGAAAATTACGGCTTATGCTGATAGATTACTTGAAGATCTTAATGAGTTGGATTGGCCAGAAAAAATAATAACCATGCAAAGGAATTGGATTGGTAAGTCGGAAGGGGCGGAAATTAAATTTAAAATAAATGATGCTGAGGCGGAGATAGTTGTTTTTACAACTAGGCCCGACACTTTATTTGGTGCGACTTATTTGGTTTTAGCTCCGGATCACAATTTAGTATCAAGCCTCACGACCACAGACCAAAGAAAAGCGGTCGATGCCTATGTTCAAGCAACAAAAAACAAGTCAGAAGTAGAAAGAGTGGATTTATCTAAACAGAAAACGGGGGTTTTTACTGGTAGTTTCGCGATAAACCCAGGCACTGGAGAACAGGTGCCAATTTGGATCGCTGATTATGTTTTAGTGACTTATGGTACGGGGGCGATTATGGCCGTACCAGCACACGATGAACGTGATTTTGATTTTGCCTCAAAATACAATTTACCACTGCGTCAGGTAGTGGTTGATCAGGATGCTGGCCTCGATGTTACTAGCGCCTATACCGGAGAGGGTTTATTGATTAATTCTGGCAAATTTAACCACCTAACTTCACAGGAGGCCAGAAAGAAAATTATTTCTTGGCTCAAAAAACAAAACTTAGGTCAATCTACGACTAAATACAAATTACGAGACTGGGTATTTTCTCGCCAGCGTTATTGGGGTGAACCAATCCCGGTGGTTCATTGTGCAAAATGTGGTACCGTACCAGTTTCAGAAAAAGATTTGCCTGTTTTACTGCCCGATGTAAAAAATTACGCCCCAGCCGGTACTGGTGAATCTCCATTATCGACCATCACTGAGTGGGTCAACACCGCCTGTCCTCAGTGTGGTGCGGCCGCCAAAAGAGAAACTGATACCATGCCCCAATGGGCTGGTTCATCTTGGTATTGGTTACGGTATATTGATCCTAATAATAAAAAAGAATTATTTTCAAAAGCGCAGGCTAAATTCTGGTTGCCAGTAGATGTATATATTGGGGGAGCAGAGCACGCTGTTTTGCATTTACTTTATGCTCGGTTTTGGCACAAAGTACTTTATGATGAAAAATTTGTAAATCACCAAGAGCCATTTAAAAAGTTAATCAATCAAGGTTTGATAATGGCCGAGGACGGTAGAAAAATGTCTAAGTCATTAGGCAATGTTGTAAATCCAGATGCCAGCATAAAGGAGGTTGGGGCCGACACCTTAAGAATGTTTGAAATGTTTTTAGGCCCATTGGCTGATTCCAAGCCGTGGGACACAAAAGGTTTGGTGGGAGTGAGAAGGTTTCTGGATAAACTATGGGTAGTTAGTAAAAAAGTTAAAGCTGAGAACTTAACTAGCGCACAAGAGATAAGTATCAACTCACTAACCAAGAAAATTACGGAAGATATATCTAATTGGCGATTGAATACAGCGGTTTCTAGTTTAATGTCGGCTTACAATGAAATATCAGGCTCAGAAAGCCTGCCACTAGATTATTGGGAAAGGTATTTAAAACTTTTGGCCCCACTAGCTCCGCACTTAGCAGAAGAGCTTTGGCAAATTTCTGGACACTCGGAAAGTATTTTTACTGAATCTTGGCCGAAGTATGACGATAATAAAGTGCGGCACCAAAATGAAATAGTCGTACAGGTTAATGGGAAGGTGAGGGATCGATTGGATTTGTTAGAGGGTGAAACTGAGGCAGAGATACTGCAAAAAGCCCTTTCTTTACCTAATATAAAAAAATATTTGGATAATAAAAAAATTACCAAAACCATCTACGTGCCTGGCCGATTACTCAATATCGTTGTGCAATAGTATGCAAGTTTGGTCCTATTCTTCAGCCAATATCAATGCCATTGCAGATGTTATTAAGAAAGGTCAGGTAGTCGCTTGTCCCACAGAGACTGCTTATGGTTTATTAGCCGACTCGACCAATATACAAGCCGTTAGCCGTGTTTTTGCGATAAAAGGAAGAAGTGTAGGTAAGGTCTCTGCTTTAGTTGTGGCCAGTAAATCCATGGCCGAAAAGTATGGATTTTTTTCAAAACTTGAAAAAAAAATGGCCAAAAAATACTGGCCTGGGCCACTAACAATTATTGTTAAAGCCCGGGGTAGACTGGTTAAAGGTGTTGTAAAAAATAAAACGGTTGGTATGCGAGTGCCTGGTAATGTGTGGCTAAGAAAATTAATTCAAAAAGTAGGCAAACCTTTGACAGCCACATCTGCCAATACTGCCGGCAGCAAAAATAGTTATTCGGCGACGCAAGTTAAAAAAGACTTAGGCAAAAGACAATTACAATATTTAGTAGATGGTGGTAAGATAAAAAACAACTTACCATCAACTATTGTGCTGGTTAAGAAAAATGAAATTAATATTTTACGCCAAGGAAAGATAAAGGTAAAAAATATATGACATTGCCAGTTGATCTGCGGGCGTGGACAAAACAATTATTAAAGCATTACGATTTTAGTGCTGGCCAGAAAATGGGCCAGCATTTTTTAGTTGACAACAAGGTTCTAAGCGAAATCATTAAAGTTTCTAAATTACAAAAGCTAGAAAAAGTTCTGGAGGTAGGTGGCGGTTTGGGCGTACTAACTATTGCGTTGCTTGATGAGGGGGTAGACTTAACAACGGTGGAGCTAGATACAAAACTAGTAAGTGGCTTGGAGAAGTTCCAGTCACTCTCGCCTCATTTTAAAATTGTTAATGCCGATATTATTAAATTAAGCGACGAGGCTTTGATTAAATTAATGGGTTTAGATTTAAAATCGGGCTTTAGTATTATTTCTAACTTGCCTTATGAAATAAGTGGTGCCTTTTTAAAAAAATTCCTTGATTCAACATTACCAATCAGACAGCTAGTTTTACTTTTACAGTTAGAGGTAGCGGAGCGACTGGTAGCCCGGCCTGGTCAGATGAGTTTAATCGGCGTCCTCGCTAATCTTAATTCACGAGTTGAAATAATAAAAAAAATTAATCCATCAAGTTTTATGCCGCCGCCTCGGGTAACATCAGCGCTGGTTAAAATAGTGCCATTAACTAAAAAAGAGAAAAGCGATTTACTCTCAGGGCAAGATGAAAAATCAATTTGGCGGCTTTGTCGCATAGGTTTTTCAGCCAAGAGAAAGCAGTTATCAGGCAATTTATCTTCTGCTTTATCTTTAACAAAAATTGAGGTCAAAGAAATATTAACTAACATTGGCCTAAATAGTGAGATTAGGGCGCAGGACCTATCAATATCAGATTGGGTCAATCTATCCAAAAAGATTTTTTAGTTAAGAATATTTTGTAAGTGATTTGACTTTTGACTTTTTCGTCAAAATGTGATATAATTCATTTATTAGAATATAAAATTGTGGCAGGCGAATCGCGTAATTTAAATCAAAATCAACAACAACCAAAAGGAGCTTCGTATTTATTGTTTTTTCTTGCAATCGCGGCCTTGGGGGTTGGCTTTTGGCAAATCGGACAAGATATAAGACTGCCTTTTTCTCTTGATAAGGGTTTTTTACCAGACACTAATCTTGCCTCTACAATAAATGCCGATGATTTGGCATTACTCGGTCGTGATACTGATAACGATTCACTGCTTGATTACGATGAGGTCAATATTTATAACACCAGCCCCTATTTAGCTGACACCGATTCTGATGGTTACACTGATGCGGAGGAAATACAGTCTAACCATAATCCGACCTGCCCATCAAATGAGACTTGTTTGGTTGCGCCAGTTATTGCTGAAGGCACGCTCGCACCACAAAATGTTAATGAGCTCAGGCAACTGTTACTAAAATCGGGTGTTTCACAAGAAGAATTGGCTAAAATAGATGATCAGACTATTTTACAGCTTTATCAGGAATTGAACGTTGATGCGGCTACGACCGCCCCGACTAATACCGTAACGACAACTAACGATACTGCGACCACCTCAACTTTAACCCAAGATCAAAAGGATGCGGTTGCTAAAATGAGCGCGTCCGAATTGAGAACATTCTTAATAGAGTCGGGCGCACCAGTAGAAACCGTCAATCAATTAGATGACGCCACTATTAAATCATTAGTCAATCAAGCTTTAGGTATTTAGTATGGAACCCATCCGTTTTAATTCGGTAAAATCAAAATTGGGCGCGATAATTATTGTCGTGACGGTTTTGTTGTCTTCAGCAGGTTTATTTGCACCTCG
>CAYGFD010000010.1:0-10898 GCA_964349095.1 uncultured Gammaproteobacteria bacterium | reverse complement strand
CGATAATTATTGTCGTGACGGTTTTGTTGTCTTCAGCAGGTTTATTTGCACCTCGCCCAGCCGAAGCTTTTGTCACCACTGTTATCGGCGACGTTGTCACCGCTGGAAAATGGATTTGGGAGCAAATTAAGGATGCCAGCACATTTGCTTGGGAGCATGGCGCGGCCATTGCCTATCGTAATGCCGTAATAACTTTAACCACCGATATAGCTAACGATGTTGCTACCCAGATTACATCGGGTGGTATTGGCCAAAAACCTCTGTTTCAAACACTGGATTGGGGTAAGTATTTAGAAAAAACCGCAGATAATACCATTGGCGATTTAATAGACGAGTACGCTCGAGAAAATTCTTTTGTTCGCTATGGTTTGTGCGAACCGATCGGTCCAATACAAGGTATCAGTAAAACCAAGGAAGAAGTGAAAAGAGATATTGCTAAAAGTTTGTTACAATTTGGAAAAAACTATAAACCAAGAAATAGGATTTGTGATCTTGATGATTTGAAAAAAAATTGGAATACAATTAAAAATGCTCCTGATGTTTTAACGAAGGCCCAGGCATTTTTAGATCCAGCACAAACAGATTTAGGTACATCTTTAGAGCTTCAGAAAATTGCTTTAGAAAGACAGGCCGCTGATCAAAAAATCGAAGAGTTAAAATTATTGGCCAATCGCGGTCAAAAAGATATAGTCGAACCAATCTCGCAAGCAATTAAAACACCAAGTGTATTTTTAGAAAGTCAGGTGAGTAGTGCGATCGGTGGAGCGGTTCAATCCAAGCTACAACCGACTGGAGATTTAGTAGCTGACGCCGCTGGTGTTTTTACGCAGACTCTAGCATCGAGACTAATCAAGCGATTATTTCAGCAAGGTTTAGTACCAAACCCGTCTGGTCTTGGTCCTTCTGCTAACTTTGGTTTATTTGGAACTAGCGGGGTAGAGTATGCGGTACAAGTTAACTCCTCAATCTCCACACCTCAACTAGTTGTTGATCAGCCATTTGATATTATTGGTCAATTGTCCAATTGTCCTCAGGATATAAAATTTGCCGGTGTTTATAACTGTACGATTGATTCACGTATGGAACAGTTATTACGTAAGGCTGATGAAGGTAAACTGTTAACCGTAAAAGAAGCTATTCAAGCCGGAAGCTTAAATGGTGGTTGGGTGTTTAAGAATATTCGCCCCTCGAATCAGCGTTCACCCGATGCGTGGTATTTGACCGATATAAAAAAATTACGCCAAGCGAGAATAGTATCAGTCGGTTGGGAACTCGCTGCTGATAAATTTAAAGACCAGCAAGTTACTTTGCAACAAGTTGTGAATGGCTTTAATGATGTTGCAAGTCCGTATTATCATTTAATAGATCCGGATTGGGTTTTGCGGGCGCCGCAATCACAATGTCGTATTCAAGGTCCAGGCCAAACTTTAGAGCCTAGAGGTGCGAACCGACAAGATACTTGTGTTGATTTGGAGCAATGTGTAGCTGAAGACGAAGACGGCAACTGTCAGGCTTGGGGTTATTGTGTGGCAGAGAAAAATGTTTGGCGCTTTGGGGGTAATTCATGCGAGTTTCCAGAGGGTTCTGGTTATTCACCCTATGCCACCTGTCAGACCTTTAGTTCTCCAGCTGGTTCGACATTTTCAGTTCTCACTAATTCGCTTCAAAATTATGATGACCCAGTTTGTAGCCAAGCCGTTGGTTGTAAATGGTATTCAAAAGAATTTAATCCAACTAGCCAAGGAGCTGATCGATACTCCAGCAACACCGCTGATAGAATATATTTAAAGAATTTAGATAAAGCTGGTTGTAGTTCGTCTGACGAAGGATGTACTGAATTTTTAAGAATAAGCTCCATTGATATTGATGCAGTCTCGGGAGCAGTAGGTAATAATCCGGCGGAACAATTAGTGAATAAGGTGCTTAGCGAAACAGATACAAATTATGTAAATTACGCCACTGTAAAAAGCGAATACCTAAAAGAAGCGCCAGATTATTTGCACTGTTATGATGTCGACGATTTTGGTCGTCCGATTACTGATAACGATTCGGCAGAATGTAAAAAGTTTTTATCCTGGTGCAGTGCCGACGAACTCGGCTGTGATAACTATAAGCCAGCCGATGGTTCACCGTCGGTGCCGGCGGTTATTCAAGCGGGGGATAGTTGTCCCAAAGAATGTGTCGGCATAAATAGCTATGTGAAGGCCGCATCGTTTTTTGATAGAGACTCAGAGAATATGGAGTTTATACCGACTACCGCTCAGAGTTGTCCTGCACAATATGCTGGTTGTAGTGAGTTTACTAATTTAGAGCAGCCAGCCTCAGGTGAGCAAAAAGAATACTATTCACAATTGCAACAGTGTATCAAAGACACTGATACTAGAGCAAAGACTTACTACACGTGGGTGGGTTCGGACCTTACTGGTTTTCAGTTAAAAACTTGGCGTTTACAATCTAGCAATGCGGCAGATTTATCAGCACCACCAGAAACTCCTGGAGGGTCAACTTGTGATCCGCTCATTACACCGGATTGCAAACAATTTTATTCTATCAACGGATCTATTTCTTATCGCTTAGCTTCAGAGGTAATTACCGCTTCGGCGTCTTGTGCTCGTTACCGAGCCACTAGTGTGCCAATTACGCAGTGCGACCCTAGTATTAATGGCGGTAGTTGGGATGGCGCCTTGAATGCATGTATATTTAACGCCATACCTAATGAAGGTAAAAAGTGTGAGGCAAAATATAATGGTTGTCGGGAGTTCCGTGGGCCAACAGCTACCAACATAAAATTAGTTTTCCCTATTTCTACTTTTGGCGATCAGGACAGTGGCTCAACCTTCACGATTGATCCAACTTCAACTGGTAATTGGACCGGTGGCACCAACTCTAATGAATCGTTAGTGGCTTTTGGACACTCTTATGATTCTGGTAATGATGGCTTAATAGCGCGGGAGTTGAAAAATCAAAACATAACCCTGACAGTCGGTAAAACTTATCTACTTAGTTTCTGGGCGAAAAAGTTTGAAAGTGTAAATAATGTTGGTGTAGCAGTGAGTCCAACTTATACTGTACAGGTCAATGACCCAATTAATTTTGACTGGGCAGAGTATAAAGTGAGTGTTTCGGTAACAGCGGGTAATAATTATGATGTGTTGGGTTTACGTTTTAATGCATCACCGCGTTATGTGATAGATAATATACAGTTTAAAGAAATCACTGATACTTTTTATGTAAATAAAAACTCTTGGAAAACCCCAGCCTCCTGCTTGGCGCCATCGGGAGCTTCTCCTTACTTGGGCTGTGCTGCTTATACCAATAAGAACAACACTACATTTACCGTTCATAGTTTTTCCAGATTGTGTCGCGCTGAAGCCGCTGGTTGCGAGGCTTTAATTGACACGAAAAATTCATCTAAACCACGATCAGAAACTTTTACAACCGATAACCAAACGGTGGTTGTCCCGGCAGATGAGATAGTTTATCGCGCTTACGATAAGAGTAAGCAATGTGGAGTTCAAAATAAAGCTTGTCAGAGGTTGGGTGAGCCGGCACTTGATCAGACGAACGTACCATCGGCTTGGGGTGATAAGTTTGTTAAGTTAAATCCAGACACTTTTGCAACCACCAATCCAGCTAGCCCGTTATGTGGTGTTAACGAGGATAGGTGCCAAGTATTCAAAGACACTAGTGGCGGCAGTCATTATTTTAAAGATCCTGGATCTGGTCTTTGTGAATACAAACAAGTGACCAGTTTAGAGGGTTATGGTTGGTATAAAACTGGTACCAACGAGCCCTGTAACTTGCAAGGCAATCCAAGTTTTGAAAAAGTCACCGCTGGCGGTCCAAATTTATTACAAGAATCAGGATTTGAATCTTTTTCAACCACCGATTCAACTTATCCGTGGAAAATAGTTTCAGGTAACTGGGTAAAGGCCAGTACTATTAGCACCTCGGCCAGTTATACCAAGGAAGGTTTGGAAGCGGTAGGTATTGCTAACGATTCTGTGGCGCCTAAATATTTGAGGCAATCATTTAACACGGCGGTCGGGGAGTTATACACCGTGCGCGTTTGGACAAATGGCAGTTTTGGTAGTGGCTCTACCGTTCCGCAGCGCAGCTTGCATTTAACATGCGGCGGCTTAAGTTTGTGGGATTACACAAATTATCTTCAAGATTGGGAAGAGTTGGCTATCACTTTTAAAGCAACGACTACAAGTTGTAATTTTGACCTTGGAGTCGCCTACGACAATGGTTTAGCTTTCTTTGATAAAGCACAAGTTACTGTAGCTTCTGAATTTGTTGGCTGGAAAGTTAATGATAATGAGCTGGTTCCACCCATTAGGCGCACTACCTTAATACAAGATGATTCGTTACCGGGAAAGTATTGGGATAGTAATTTATTGAAAATTAAGACTAATAATAATTTATATTCTGGTATAAGGACAGCTGATTATATTGATGTTGGGGTTAAAGATGTGGCGCGTTACTTTACAGTTTCAGCCAACATTTTTGTCCCAGACATAGAACAAAATAAAACTGATTGGTGGGTGGATATGCACGCTACTCCGCCAGCGGGCTGTCAAACTAGATCCGTAACTGGTAATTATGAGTGTCACCATGGCGATTATATTAGTTCAGATTTATTTGTTACTAATGCGGAAAAAGGGAAGTGGGTTTACAAGTATGGCACTATGAAAGTAGATCCAGGTGTAAGTAAAATAGCTATCTTTGTCTTGAATAATGCTGGTGTCACAGTGTCTCCAGGAGTAGTGAATTGTACCGCTGCAACCTGTATTGATGGACAGGTGGCTTATGTTGATCAAGTTAGTATTTTTGAATCAGCCGCTCCTTACGCTTATTCTTGTCCTTCAGATCAGTCGAGTTGTACTGGCTTCCGTGATCCAGCTTTGACTGATAAAGTTTATTATTATTTGAATGATAAAAAAATCGATACAAATTCTTGCGGTGGTAAAGTTAGTGAAAAAGATGGTTGTTTATTGTTTGCCGATCTTTCAAAGAGTACAACTAACTTCCGCGCTCAAGATACTTATTTAAATAGCCAAAAGAATAATAACCAACCACAGTCGCCAGAAGTAGCCGACGCTACGGTTGGTGAAATTGGTGATACTAACTCGGTGATAAAAGTAACGCGTAGCCGTGTTTGTGGTGAATGGTTATCTTGTCAGAGTGAAGCGATTAGATATGAATCTGGTGGAGACTCCACATCTATTTGTTACTCACTTGGTCGTTGCAATCAGTACGGCAATGAAGGTTCATCAAAGTGTGGAAATTGGGTTAATGTTGAAAATCCGCAGCCATTGATAGTGGATAATATTCCAGACAATAATACTTATGAGGAAAGAGATGTTAATTGGTCTGGAAATGATTTATCTGGATATTCTATTCCTGGTATTTATCCAATAGATACTTTGAAACAAAAGAATATGGGTACTCAAGTCACACCCGATATTAAGTTAACTTACATTGATGCGGGCGGTCTCGCAGTCGGTGTTGATGGTAAGGGTGTAGACAATGGTAAAGATGTAAGCAAGCAATGCCGTTTGTATCCAAAAGTAGATTCACCATTCCCTTCAGATCTAGCAACGTTTAAGGCCGGCGGCTCTGATGTTGAGGGTGGTGGTAATATTGAAAGAAAGATTGGCGGTTATACGGACGCAAATATTTGTCAGCCATTTGATGCCTTTGGTAATCCTCAAAATTGTGAATGTAGTTATCAGCAAGTTTCTTATGAGTTAGGTGAAAATAGATTCTATGGTTTATTTAGCCAACCTGATATAAGTGTTTTGACTGATAAAGCACAAGGAACAAAGTCGCGTATAAATAGGCAAGACTACTTGATTGGTCTTCGTGGTTATTGTTTGGAAAAAGATACGTCCCGTTCTATCAACGGTGATAAAGATAACGCCTGCCTGACATGGATGCCACTTGATAATGTATCTGGCGATATTTCAATTTATGATTACGCGCCCGATGCTGGTTTTAATAATCCGTCGGTTGCGTATTATTGTTCGGCCCAGGCAGCAAATCATAAAGGAGCAGATGGATATGATTGGAACCTTGGTAATTATTCCTGCCATAATTTAAATGACGATGATGGTACGATGGTTTGGGGCAGCATTGCTTACCCGAGTACTTGGCCGGCTGTTTCAAGAAGTCAGATAGGCGGTATCGTTGCACACTTAAATACTTGGAATGATAATCAATCTTGTCGTGGTGGAAATCGTTCTGGTTACGGAATCGATATAATGTCGGGGGTAAATAATTGTAGAGGATTTATTTCTGGAGGAAATGAAGTGGATGGTAATGTATGTAGCCAGGTTACATCTACTGACCCGTATAGAGGCGGGGATTATAAGTCAACTTTATTTTCTAGACCCTGGTCATCTCCTGATTACAACGACGACAATGATAACCCCCCTATTTGTAGCGGTGACGGGAATGCAATAACTATGCGAGCGGTGTTTGATAGCAATGACATACTTATAGGTTTTAATGTTTATGCCTGTACAAAAGGCAATAATGGCTCGGCAAGTATTGCAGAATTATACCCTTCAGCTGGTAGCCATGGTTTAGTCATTCAACTTAAGACAGATTATTGCTCAGAGATTTCAAAGGTTGCAAACGGAATTCAAAATAAAGCCCAAACTAATAGATTATTAAATAGTGATTTGAATTTCTCTGTAGATGTCGGCGGCGGTATTTATGATAAATCGGCAGACCTATCTCCATTTGGCGCAATCAGTGGGCTGGTTGATTTAAAAAATAATCTAATTCCTATTTACCAGTACACAAGCGCAGTACGGGCTGCGTCTCCATATGGTTGTGCCACAGGAGCTACCGGTTTCGATTGTGGTGCCTCATCTCGACCAAATATTTGTATCGGAGGGGATCGTAACAGACAGCCATGCAGTACTCCAACCGATAATGATAGAACAGGTTGCGGGGATGAAGGTATATGTCTTGGTACTAGGTTTGCAGTTACAGGTTCAGTCGGTATAACTAAGGTACAGCAATTGTTTGCCAGGGTCTATAGTCTTTATAGTCTATCTTCGACTCGACGCGGTTATGATACTGTTTCAGCATCACTTAGCGATATAAGTGGTGATCCGGCAATTGGTCAGGCTCCAAAAGTTAAGACTGTAAATTTTGTTAATAATAAGAGCACTGGTGAGGGCGTCGATGGCTTTACAATTAAAGCTAACGATGAAATTTATAATACGGGAAATAGGGTATTTAAATCACCAGTTTCAGTTTCGGCAAATTTTTATGGCTATAATACAAACGGTAATCAAATGCCATTGGCTGAAGTAAGAGTTGACTGGGTTGGCGATCCAGACAATTCATCTGGCTCAATTGGTAAATACAAAAATCATAAACCTTTCTGTCAGCCAGCTAAGCTCACTGATGGAACAGCTAATCCAGCATATAATTTTGGTGACTCGCCGCAAGCTTGTGTAGACGACAGCGGCGTTAGTGTTGGGTACTTTAGTTATGCTAGGACTTTATCGTGTTTGCCTGGCGGCCAAGGATTACCGGCTTGTCCTGTTGCGGGAAATGCTCCGTGTTGGGATAAAACAGCTGCTGGGGGAGCTGGTGCCTGTATATATAAACCTAGAGTTTACTTGAGAGATAACTGGGATTGGTGTTTTGGTGGTCCAGCTGGCACACCTACTGGCAAGTGGGGTATTGATGGAGCTGCCGCGGCCTGTAGTTTGTATAGCAACAACGCTTGGTTAAACTTCAACGGCACTATTCAGGTTCAACCTTAGATAAACTAATTAGTAATAATTGGTGTGGTATAAATATTTGAAAAAATATTAATTTTGTGGTATAATAATAATATATTTACAATCAAAATTGTGGTAAAATTATTAGGTAAATACCAAAGTTATATTAAATCCAATGCCCGATAATATAAATGAACAAGATCAAGAAGAGGTGCAAGATGATCCAGTAGAACGTTTAAAAGAAAGGGCAACTCAGGGCCAATTATCACAAGCACGAGCGCAGGACGGCATACTAGCTCAGGCCGGTTCGGTAGCAGGTCAACTAATGGGGGCAACTGGTGGTGATGGGGCAGCTCAAAAGATAAAGACAATTAGGAACATTATCAAAATAATAAAGGGGGGGACCGCTATTGGGGGAAGTTTTGGAGATATATTTATCTCGATACCTACTTTTTTACTGACTGGACTGTTTGATTTAATAGCCTCTTACGTTGTTCCAGGCTGGGAGATGGGTAAACTGGATAAACTATTAACAATTTTAGGTCTATTTGCTTTCGGCATGGTCATGATTATCGTGGTCGCTTTGGTTTTCGGTACGTTTAAGTATTTGTGTGAAGAAGGCACTATTGTTGAGCAAACGCTCTGTGCGATTTTTTTATAAAACAAAAATGTTTTCTAGACTCTATAATAAATTTAAGCAGCAACCCAAATCACTAAAGGTGGTGTTTGTGCTGTTTTTAGTTTTATTGTTGTTTCCTATTGCTGCGCGGGCTGATGCCGGTGGCTTTATCATGAGTTTACTAGCTGATGGCTTTATTAATATCGCCAATTTAATTGGTAAATTTTTCTTTTGGATAGTCGGGTGGTTAGTATCAATTACTCAATATAATGATTTTATAAACTCACCCGCAGTATCCAAGGGTTGGGTGTTAATACGAGATTTGGTAAATATGTTGTTTATCGTGATCTTGTTATTAATGGCTTTTGGAACAATTTTCCGTATTGATAGTTATCATTATAAAAAACATTTAGGTAAGGTCTTGATAATGGCGGTTATAGTAAACTTTTCCAAAGGTATTTGCGGTTTCATAATTGATTTTGCCCAAGTCATAATGCTCACTTTTGTAAATAGTTTTAAGGATGCAGCCGCCGCTAACTTTATAAACGGTTTTCAAATAGATAAATATTTTCAATTTGCTGATGGAACTAATGGTTTTGATGAGAACGCAAAGCAAAGCTGGGAGTATTTTGGCGCAGCGTTACTCGCTTTAATTTCTATAATTATTTCCACCATTGTTGTGGGTGTAATACTTCTTGTCTTTATGATGAGAATCATAGCACTATGGCTGTTAGTCATTGTTTCGCCAATTGCTTTTACTTTAAATACCGTACCTGGGATTGGAGAAAAGTATGCCAGTATGTGGTGGGATTATTTTACTAAGTATGTAGTTACTGGCCCGCTGTTGTCTTTATTTTTGTGGCTAAGTTTAGCCATAATGCAAGAGTCTGGTGGTAATTCAGCCGCATCATTAAAACTTTCTGGCACTCAACAAGCAGCTATTCCAGCAGTGACAATGACTGGTATAGGTCAGTCTGAAGTTTTATTGTCTTTTTTAATTAATATAGCGATTTTGTTAGCCGCGCTTTGGATGACGCAACAGCTCGGTGTAGCAGGAGGAAAACTCGCTGGTTCAGCAATGAGTGCAATTAGAAAAGGTGGATCAGCAGTTGCTAGGGCGCCGTTTAGAGCGGCTGGTTTTGGTGTCGGTCGGGCTTGGGGGTCTACAAAAATTAGTTGGAATAACATGACATCTCGTTTAATGGAGGCGGGTGAGGGTAAAAAAGTAGGTGTTTTCAAAAAGGCAGCTTTTGCGGCTTTAAATCCAGTGGCTGCTGCACGGGGATGGGAAGCTCGTACCCATGAACTTGAACATGAGGCGAAAGAGATCGCTTCATCTTACGGCAGGGAAGTCACGGAACAATTTCGAACAGGTGGCAAGTTGAAAATTCCTTATTCAAATTTCGTTGAGAGTAAGTTTGAGAATGAATTGATGAAGGATTACCAAAACATGACCAAAGAGGAATTCATGCAGTCATCGATAGCCGTAGAAAATATGAAAGGGGATGAGGGTCTAAGACGAAGAAGGGCCATCATAAAGGCCGCCGCTTCTAATGGTTACTTAGATGATATATTGGGAACTGAACATTTTGCAAAAAAATATGCCAAAGATGATGGCACTGTTTACGATGACGAAGTTCTTGATAATTTTTTGTATGGTTATTTAGGAGATGATCAACAAAGTATGAGATTATTGACTAATGATTTAGAAGAGATAGGAAAGAAAACTGGTCATTGGGAATATTTAGGCCATGCTTATTTTGATCCTGAAAGCGGAACTTATAAGCGAGGTTATGAAGTTGAGAAGGATGCGGGCGGCGAAGCAATTACAGGTAAAAGATCTGGTAATGTTAAGTTAAAAAATACTTGGCAAGAAAAATTTTCCAGAGCTGAAATTCAGAAAGTTGGTGGCCGTCAACGTATTGGTGGAGCGCCACACAATGAGTTGTCTATTAAAGCAGATATCGATAAAGAGGGAAATTTTGTTAACGTTAAGGAGGGGCAAGTGAGTACAAAATGGGGTTTGGGAGCTGGTGGGCCGACGAAATTTCAGCAGGCTATTATGAGCGCGACTTCTGATTCAGCATCATTAAGAGAAGCACACTTCGCGCAAGGAAGGTTAAAAGAGGCAATGCTTTCAAAGGTACTGGATGTTGGAAGCGGTGAAATAGTAATTGATAATGAAGATGATTTGAAGAAAATACAGGATTTATACAAAGAAATACCAAATAAGTTATTGGCCTTATATGGGCAACTTTCTGGAAATGCTGGGGCAAAAGGATTTGTAATTCGACTCGAAAATGAAAAAGAATCTGACCCAACAAAAAAGGTTCGACGTATAGTAATAGGAGAGCCACAGCATGCAGAGATGGCTGCCAAAGAAGCTGCTGCTGATTTAAGAAATGACCGCAGTCAAGAGGTTGTGAAAAATGAAAAACAAGAGAAGGAATTGGCAGGTATTTTAACAGAATTCATGAGAGGAATTCTTAATAGCGAGGAGGCTGTTATTAATGAATTGAAAGATACAGATT
>CAYGFD010000009.1:6600-21900 GCA_964349095.1 uncultured Gammaproteobacteria bacterium | reverse complement strand
GTAGACCTGATGATGAAGCCGCGTCCATTTGTAGTGGAACATGTTTAAGTTATGCCGTATCTGGAAGTTCTGGAAATTTATATGCCGCTCATTATTACAATAGAATTTTTTATAAAGGAAGTGGTTTACCGTCTGGAAGCTTAACCGTATCCGGAGATATTTCAGCGACTAATAATGTATATGAAAGTCCTAAATGGACATTTAATGCTAGTGGAACGGAGAAGCTTTGTCCTGATGGGCAATTCGCAATAGGTGTTAAGTATAGTGCTGGAGTTATTACCGATATAAAGTGCGCAAAATTATAAAAAAGCCTGTTTGCGATGAGTTGCAAAACAGGCTTTGAAGGAACGATAGATATAGTCTTATTTGATTAAGACCATTTTGTTCGTGGAGATAAGTTCTCCAGCAATCAAGCGGTAGATGTATACACCGCTTGGCAATTGAGAGGCGTTGAATTCAACCTCATAACTACCTGCTGAGCGAACTTCGTTGACCAGAACTTTAACTTCCTGACCCATCAGGTTGTAAATAACCATCCTGACGTTCGACTGACGGGGAATGAAGTATGATATCCTCGTACTCGGATTAAATGGGTTAGGGTAGTTCTGCTCCAACCGAATTTCAGTTGGAAATCCTGTCGGTGTCAAAGTGCTGCTACCACCAGTCGGCGGCGGCGGGGGCGCTTCATCTGTGGGAACGATTCTTGCTCTAGTCTTTGGATAGACACTTGGTGTTGCTGAAACAGTTAAAGTTCCAGCCTCACTTGCCTTGACCCAGTATGCTCGGCCAGGCTTTAAAGTGTCTGCTTCGTAGTACCCAGTTTCGGAATCGTAGCCAAAGAATTGGCTGAAGGTTAATGTTGGTGGCTCAGAGGTAACGTCCGTCACTGCCACATTTTCACCCGGGGCACCAACGATGTTCCACTTGGGATGAAGCGTGACTGTAACCTCGGTTACTGAATCGTAGCCAACATAGGTGATCTGCCCAGCTCCTTGGTACTTATGCCAGTAACCTGGACCAACCGTCATGGTGTCTTCGATTATATATGAAGATCCATACGAATAAACCGGTGACGGCTTGAAACTGCCGTCAGCGAACCTAACGAACGGTCGGCTGGTTAGTTGCCAACCTTCACCCAGACCGGTAATAACAGCTTGAGAAGAATCTGGTAGATATCCAATTCCAGAAAGGGTGATGGTGTCTGGCGAACTATCGGCGTCATGGACAAATACTAAATATCCTTGGGCCGACTCGGCGGTCGTAGGGGAATAGAAAAGTTGAAGTGTTGCACTATCACCAGCCCCAATCTGACTAGGGAAGATTCCTTTCGTAAAAAGCGGGTTGCTGATGGTAACACTGTCAAACTTTAGTATCCACTCGCCGGTGTTTTTTATTGACACCGTTTTCGTTTTAGATGAACCAACGACGACTGTGTCAAAATCAACAGAAACGGACGATGAAATAAATTGTGGTGGTGCAACAAAATCTTCAACTAGTAAAGTATCCCAGGCGCCGTAGATTGCCCGAAGGTTGGCCAACAGTAATTTTATTGGCTTACCGGCCGTAAAATCATACGACATAGTGATCCGAACTTTATTGAATTCGACTGGTCCTGATGATACAAACACATCCGTTCCGTATTTGGTGAAGCCCGCGCCGGGACTTAGACTAATACTATTTATCGCAGTTTGCGTACTGTCATCATGCATGAATTCAAACTTGATAACTGCGGGTGTAGTGTCGTACGGAGCATAAAGATATCGGAAATCATACTTAGCTGGGACCTGGAGTAGTGTGTCGTATACTTTATCAAAACTAACCCATGCCAGTATGTTTTCAGAATTCCAGTAAAACCCTCTAGATTTCATACCATTGAAGGTTGTATCAGAAACCCATTGGCCAGCGTAACTGATATCGGGGTGCCAGTCTTTCAAATACAGTCCACCCACGGTGTCAGTCATGAATTGCGCGTCGGTGTTTTCGACGAACAGGATGTTGACGATCGCGATGATCGCCACGAACTTCAGGATGTTAATGAACATGATATTTGCCCCTCCTTTGAGGCGTGAATCATTAGTTTGGAAAATAGTTTGCTTAGCACAATAGGCAAGTACTGTTATCTACTCTATTAAGCAAACTATTTAAAGGAGATCACTTATTAATAATACATCAAAAACATTTAAATATAGTATAAAAATCAAGTTTTGTCAACCCTTGTAGAACAATCATTTAAAACCATTATTTTTAAGCCGTTCTACAATACAAAAAATTACCCCCCATTATTCCGCCCACCTTTTCTACCCCACCAATCCCAAATATCAATCCAATCTCAATGTGGGGAAATATCCACGATCGTGGATATTTCCCCACACTAATATTAAGGGTAGTTTTAAATAGTTAATTTATTACTTCGGCTAAAAATACCCTTACCCAATCTCTTATTTTTAGTTCCGATATTAAACTGTTTACGATACTGACAACGTTCTTATTTAGGTACCAAACACTTTTCTGCATCTGCTTGAAGCCAGTATTTTTTAAAAATAATCTTAATTCGTCTCTTGCACCCCGAACCCCTTCTGGTACGTCGTAAATTACCAAGGTTGATTTGCCGATCGCCGCTACCGAACTCGTGTTGATTTGCTGAACTAAAAACTTGCGCCTAGCTTTGTTAGTTAGCGCAATCACCAACCTCTCTCCAACCACCTTATCAGTGATAAATTTTGAACGCTTAAGTTGTCGAATAGCGTCTCGCCACTGCTTCAATTCCCGATTCTTTTTTATTTGTAATACTCGTTCATGACCATTGCCAGTGATATATACAGATTGGAATCGTTTCATCTCGTAGGCGATAGTGTAGCCTAAAGAAATGTACTTAAATATTTGTTGTAGTATGGTTTTGCTTTGTGTACTCGCCATACCAATATTTTAGCACAAATCAATGTGGGGAAATATCCACGATCGTGGATATTTCCCCACACTAGGGTTTAGTATGGGTGGTTGAATTATTAGGTGATGATGGCGATCAGCTGTGACGGTTTTTAGCCATTGAAAAAAGACAAAAAATGTGATATAATAATGCGGTATGAACAAAATACTGCGCCTATATTACTTAGCCAGCGTAGTAGCGTGCGCTTTATTTTTTATTGTGGCGGGAGTTTTGTACTGGCACTATTCAGCCGATGCGCAGGTCAATATAAATAACGTTGTTGGTTGGGCCTACAGTGGGAACACTGGTTGGATTTCTTTAAATTCACAAAATTGCGTTTCTATAAATAACCCAGCGGTTTGCACGGTTGCCAATCCACCAGTCCAATACGGATTGAAGATAACTCTAAACGATGATTTAACTGCCGGCACTTTAAATGGTTATGCCTGGTCAACTAATCTAGGTTGGATTTGTTTTGGTACTACTTGTGCTGCCACCACGCCAGATAATACAGCGGCCGACGCTATTTTTGAATGTTTAGATTCAGCTGGAGATCCAGTTACCTGTGATTTAGCCAATAATGAAAGAGCCAATATTACTGGCTGGGCTCGCATTTTGAGTTTACCAGGAAGTGAGGGGTGGATGAGGTTGAACGCGGTTGATGCGGGTGTTGTTGATTACGGACTTTACATCGATTTTAGTAATCCAGATTCTATATTTTTATCAGGTTATGGATGGCACTATGCTGGCGGTGCTGACTCGGACACTAGCTATGGGATTGGTTGGGTGCAGTTTGCTCAAGGTCCGGAAATATTATTTCCATATCTACACGCCGAAGGCGGGGATGTTTTTGCAAAACGTATCAGTACTTTTTTTCCACCACCAAGTGGCAAATATAACGCGCAGTATTTAGTCCACGTTTTAGATTCAGCAGCTGGGTCGTTATCTACGCGTTTTACATCGCAATGTACTCAGGCAGCCGGTGGGTCAGCGGCGGTTTGTGAAAAGTCTGATTATCAATTAGACGTGACTGTGGATCAATCAACTGAGCGACCATTAAATTTTAAATTGGGCAGATTTGATTTTCTTGGTTTGTCTAAACCAGTGGCCACAGTATCTGGTAATACAGTAAATAAATATGACGATATAGTAACCACGACCAATGCTATCGCAACTGGAGGCGATGTGGTTTTGGGCGGTAAAGTTTATGTTAGCTCCCCGCTATCAGGATTAACTATTAATAATCCTGTTCGATTTAAAAACGCGCCTCTTAATGGTAACGGCACCGGTACAATTATTGTGAAGGGCGATTTAATAATTAATGCTGACATTTCATATTTTCCAGCAGCTATTAATGATAGAAGAGAGCTCGCTTCGGTTGCCTGGCTGGTTCTTGGTGATGTGAAAATAGCCCCCACCGTAAAAGAAGTTGCCGGAACATTTATTGTACTTGGTGGTCTTGGTGACGCTATAGTGGATAGTCGTTTGGAGTGTAGTGTCGCTGGTAGTTGTGTTGGTCAGAAACTTGGTGCGGTTTGTGGGTCAGTAGGCAAGTGTGTACCGAAACAGGTTTATTATTGTAGTACTGGCACTAAGCTTAATTATGAGTGTGCCACAAATTTAGTTTGCGGAACTGGTGGCTTATGTTCTATTAATGATACTGGTATAGCGACAATAGACAAAGAAAGAAATTATTGTAATACACGCGACAACCAAACTGGTGATTTGCACGATAACTGTGGCAAATTTATTTCCTGTCAAAATCCAGATCCAATTAGCAACCCACAAGCATGTTCAACTTCAGATATAACCATTTCTGGCTCTGTTTTTGCTCGTCAATTTAAATTGGGCAGAACTTATGTAGACATTATCTCCAAAGATCCAGCAGAAAAGTTTATTTCTGACGGAAGAATTCAACTAAATCCGCCACCAGGAATGAGCGATTTTGCTAAAGGATTGCCATCTTTTGGTCGTTAAAAATATTTAATAGGGAATAGTTGGGTGGAGGAGGTATTTTGTGTTATAATATATAGACAAATAAAGTAATTTTTTAATGAGTTTATTTACCTCTAAAAGATCCTATTTAGGAATTGATTTGGGCACAGCTAGTATTAAGCTAGTTGAGTTATCTAACGTTGCTGGTCACGCTCGACTAGAGACCTATGGTTTTGCTGAAGTTCCAGTTAATGAGATCCAATTAAATATTCACGATAAAATTGAACGCTCAGCCAAAACTTTGCAGTCAATTTTAACAAAAGCCCGTGTTAGTAGTCGTAAAGCAGTCGCTGCCTTACCAACTTTCGCTGTTTTTTCCTCAGTTTTAAACCTCCCAGTAATGAATGAGCGTGAAGTTGGGCAGGCGCTGAATTATGAGGCTAAAAAGATAGTCCCTCTACCACTCGATGAGATGATTTTGGACTGGAAAATCCTTCACCCCAAGAAGGACGCAGTACAGGTTAAAAATAAATCGGGTTTTACAGAAAAAGGCATTAGAGTTTTGCTAACAGCCGCTCCTAAAAATTTAGTTAAACAGTATCTGGATATCTTCCAGCAGGCCAATATTGAGTTAATAAGCTTAGAGACCGAGGCTTTTGCTATTAGTCGCGCAATGCTTGGTAACGACAACTCAACGGTTATGATTGTAGACATCGGCGCGCTGACAACTGACATTGTGATAGTTGAAGATTTAATTCCAGTTTTTAATCGCAGTTTAGACGTTGGTGGCGTGACAGTCACAAAAGCAATCAGTGCCAGTTTAAATATTGATCAGACTCGGGCCGAACAGTTTAAGCGCGATGTCGGGTTAGAGCGCGGACAAGCCAACACTGGTGTGCCAAACACTATTCGCGATACCGTGTCTCCAATAATTAATGAAATGAAGTATTCGCAGTCTTTATATCAAGCCGACGCTGCTAGCGGTTCAATTGAAAAAATAATCTTGACTGGAGGTTCTTCATTTTTACCCCATTTCCAAGAATATTTAGAAGAAGTTTTTCAATTAAAAGTTATTATCGGCGACCCTTGGTCACAAGTCTCTTATCCAGTAGAATTAAAGGTGTTGCTACAAGATATTGCCCCACGTTTCGCAACCGCTATTGGGCTAGCGCTTAGAGAAATACATAAATAAATTTTTAAAACAAATTCATTTTAGTAAAATGTCCGACATAAATTTATTACCAGGCAATTTACGCGAAAAAGAACAAACTGAACAGGCAAAAAAAATACCTGCTCCGGCCCCCAAGTACACAAAATCACCATCACTACTTGGCGAAAGAATAATGGAGGCTGAAAAAGTTCAGGGTTCTTGGTGGGAGACAGTGTTGTCTTGGTTTAATCGTGTTCCGACACCGGAAAAAACTACCAACATTAAACAGGATGCCCAAGTTACTATAGAAATAGAAGAAGATAAACCCAGTTTTTTTAAGAAATTATTTACCCCTAAAGACGCGACACCGGCGGTGCCAATGCCTAAATCTGCCCCTGCTAGTGTGTCACAAATACAACCACAAAATAGCCAAGCACCAAAGGTAGTAAAGGCACCAATACCAAGTGTGCCGATAGGTGTTGTTTTGGACGTTAATTTATTACCGGTAAGTTCTCAACCATCACCAGTGAAGCCATATTTAAAAAAATTAGGCTATGTGGCTTTGGCGGCAGTAATTTTTGTTGGCATAATTTACGGTATATTATTGAGCTTTGTTTCAAGGCAAAAGGTACAAAGTGAAGTTGTAAAAAATGACGCTAAGCAATTAATTCAATTGATTAAAAAGTCCGAGCAAGATCTACGTGAACTGGAAGCCGCTACCAGGCAGATGGAAACGGTAAAGAAAATAATCACTAATAATAATGATTATTTACGAATGATGGATGTTTTCGAGAAAGCAACGTTACCAGAAATAAGTTTGTCAGCTTTTTCTTCTTCCGCCGATGGCTTAGTGACAGTTACTGCCACTGGTCGAACCGTCACTGATATCGCTCGACAACTGGCTGCTTTTGAAAATTATTCAGCTATTCAAACAGTTGCTATTGGTAGCATATCGGTTGGGACAACGGACGCCAGTGTTTCAGAAGTTTCAACTAGTTTTCAGATACAACTTACTCCTAACTATTTAAAAGATACTAAATAGTATGGTTCAGTTTTCTCATGAAGTACAGCTTAAATGGTGGCAGGCCTCGCTCATGAATTATTTTTCATGGTGGTCTTTAGTCGTGGTGTTAGTAGTGGTGGCGGTTGGTGGTTGGTTGGCTGTTTATCCTTTGTATAGCAATTGGCGCACTATGACCAAGGCCGAACAATTGCAGACCGATTACAATATTAACAATCAGAAATTTTCTAATCTAAAAGTTAAAATTAAAGAGTGGCAAAATTTGCGAGATAGTTCCGAAAGTGATTTACATGTTATTTTGCCTCACGAAGCCGACCTCGCCAACTTAATGGCCGAGATAGACGCGGTGGTAAAGGCTTCTGGTTTTAAATTACAGGGTTTAACCTTTACGGATTCTGGCGCTCGAGACAAGGCTAAAAAAACCACCACCGATACCACTAGTGGTTTACATACCGTGTCGTTGTTCATTGATGTAAGTGGTGGCGATTATGTAAAGTTTAAAGGTCTAGTTACCCAAATTCAATCAGCCGTTAGACTACTCGAAATAAAAAATGTTAGTTTTTCTTCGGATGATACCTATTCTATGGAATTAGTCAGTTATTATTTCCCGCAATAATATGTTAGTCGCCAAAAGTTTATCAAAATCTAAGTTAATCATCTTGCTGGTGGCTGTGGTGGGTGCGGTCGGGGCTTCTGGTTTTTTGATTTATAATTCTTATTTTAAAGATAAAATTGATATTAATATAACACTCCCAGGTAGTAAAACCAGCGAATTATTTGGGCCAGATGTTTTTTTACCGAACGTTGATAAGTTTGATAAAAATTTCTTTTCCAACAAGGACGTTCAAGAATTAAAAAATGTTGGCAATTTGCCGTTAAAGGTTGAAAGCACTGGTCGAGTCAATCCATTTGCTCCACTGTATACAAGTGGCCGAACAGTCCAACCAGGGAGATAATGGTAGCTATGCGTCGTGGTCTTTCCAATGCAGTCATACTGTTAATTATCGCCATATTTTTAGTAATGATCAGTTTGGTTTTTTATAACAGCGCCAATAAAAAATCAGAAGCACGAGATGATTTAAGAAGAGAGCACCTTGATTTAATTGCCCGCGGCGAGGAAACGTATTTTGATCGCTACGGTAAATACACCGATTCTGTCGCTGACCTTGGTAGAAATATGAAGTTTACTTTACCTAGCGACCCTGTAACTCGTAAACCTTATGTGATTTTCGTTAATGAAGCTGCTAGTGAATGGTGTGCGGTAGCGCAGTCAGAGGTAATAAATAACCAATACTTTACTCGTACCGCAGCTCGTCTTCAGGTCGTAAATGGTGCACCCGTAAACGTTCAAACCTGCAAACAAAATATATGACACCAGTAATAAGAAAATCAGACTTCGGCGATTTCCTAGTTGAGGAAAAGGTTTTGTTGGCCAAACAACTAGAGGAATTACGTCAACAAGCTGAGGTTGAGCACCGAACGGTTGAAGAAGTTATTTTGGAAAGAGGCGTGATTACGCCCGATGGTTTGCTTAAATCCAAAAGCAAATTTTTTAATTTTCCGGCAGTTGATTTAGGCAGGGAGAATTTGCAGGATGATGTTTTGAAATTAGTGCCCTTGGAATTGGCACAGTATTACCAAATCGTGCCTTTTAAAAGAGAGGGAAATAACGTTTGGCTTGCCCTTGTTCACCCGGAGAATTTTAAAGCGATGGAGGCAATTGAAGTACTAGCGCGCTCTAGTGGCTGGAAACCGGTTTATGCTATCACCACCAATGAAAGTTTGATGCAGGTGTTAAGACAATACAGCACCCTCATGAGTGAAGTGGGTGAGGCTCTAAAGATGACTGAAAAAGACGAGCAGAAGTATTTGCAAGAGGAAACTAAAGGTCCAATTGATTTCGAACAGGTCATAAAAGCGGCGCCAGTTTCTAAAATGGTGTCGGTTATTTTAAGGCACGCAGTGGAGCAAGGCTCTTCTGACGTACACATCGAGCCAGGTGAGGCTGATTCACGGGTTCGTTTTAGAATCGACGGCGTGCTCCACACCTTACTAACTCTGCCTAAATACATTCACTCGGCAGTGGTGTCGCGTATTAAAGTTTTGGCCAATTTAAAAATCGATGAAACAAGAATGCCTCAAGACGGACGTATTCGTTTAAAGATTATGGGCAAGGTTATCGACTTCCGTGTTTCCACTTTACCAGTCGTTGGCGCGGAAAAAGTTGTAATGAGAATCTTGGATCCAACCACTGGTGTAAGAACTTTTGAAGGGTTGGGCTTCACTGGTCAGAAACTAAAGGTTTTAAAAGCCGCTATTGCTAAACCAAACGGTATGTTCTTAGTCACTGGTCCGACTGGTAGTGGTAAAACAACTTCGCTTTACGCCGTACTCAATATTTTAAATCACGAGGATGTAAACATTATTACACTGGAAGACCCGGTAGAATACTTTTTGTCTGGAGTAAGTCAGTCACAAGTTAACCCTGAAGTTGGTTACACGTTTGCTTCGGGACTGAGGTCTATTTTGCGTCAGGACCCTGACATCATCATGGTCGGCGAAATTCGTGACTCAGAAACCGCGGAACTTGCTATCCACGCTTCTTTAACTGGTCACATATTGCTTTCTACCTTGCACACCAACGACGCTGCGAGTGCTATTTTAAGATTGATTGATATGCACATGGAGCCGTTCTTAATTGCTTCAACTTTAAACGTAGTCATTGGCCAAAGACTAGCTCGTAGACTTTGTGATCATTGTAAAGAGCAGGCTGAATTGCCAATGGAATTGCAAGAACGTATTGATAAGGAATTGGCCGGTTTATCTCCCGAGGCCGCGGCTGAAATTCCACCTAAGCCATGGAAAATATTTAAAGCTAAGGGTTGTAATCAATGTGAAAATACTGGTTACCGCGGTCGCGTAGCGCTGAGCGAAATTTTACTAAATACTCCGAATGTGCAAAAATTGACCGTCGAGGGGGCAAAACCTTATGAGTTAAAAGCTGAGTTTAAAGCTCAAGGTGGAACAAGTTTGGAACAAGACGGTTATCTTAAAGTATTAAATGGTGTTACTTCGCTCGAAGAGGTTATATCGGTAGCACAAGATTAATTATGGGTACAGTCGACAATATTACAATCAATAGAATACTAACTCAGGCAGCTGAACGTGGTGCTAGCGATGTCCATTTAACCGCCGGTAGTCAGCCAATACTTAGAATTAACGGCGAGTTATTAACACTGACGGAAGAGGCGGTAATTACCCCCGACATTATTAATCAAGTCGTGGAGTTTTTCTTACCCCCGGTAAAAAAAACATTATTAGAAACTAACAAAAGCGTGACCATTGGTTATAACTTTGGTAATCGCGTGCGTTTTCGTTTACATATAGATATACAAAAAAGCGCACCGGCCATTGATATGCGCGTCATACCGCTTATTGTTCCTTCGGCATCGAAACTAAATTTACCAAAACAACTAATCGAAGTAACAACTAAGAAGAAGGGTTTGATTATTATTTCCGGACCACTGAATTCTGGCCGCTCTACCACTTTAGCAGCTCTACTTGATCAAATAAATCATACCAAGGCCCGTCATATTGTAACCATTGAAGACCCAATTGGTTTTCAATTAATTGGTGATAAGGCGCTTATTAAGCAAAGGGATTTAGGAGACGATGTTCCGTCGCTTGAAGTAGCGCTTGATGACGTATCGAGTGAAGACGTGGAAGTGCTAGCAATTGATGTTCCGGTTCCGCCAACTGTCTGGCCCAAGATACTCAGGCTGTCAGCTAGTGGTACGTTAGTGTTTGTTACGATTGCTGCTGAAAATACTGTGACGGCGCTTGAGTATTTAGTAAATACTGTTTCTGCTCATACCGATAGTAAAACATTTACTGATTTATTGGCTGAGACTTTGTTGCTAGTTACTTGCCAGCGACTTTTGTCTCGCTTGGGTGGTGGTAGGATATTGGTTTCGGAATTGTTAATTTCCAGTCCAGCTGTTGTTTCACTCTTGAGAGAGGGTAGGGTTGCGGGCGTTCAAAACGTTCTTGATACGTCACGCGCCGAGGGTATGGTGTCATTGGAGCGCGCTTTGGCCGAGTTAGTGAAAATAGGAGAAATACAGGCCGAGCAAGCGGTGGCACAAGCTGCTAATCCTGAAAGTTTAAAATCAATGCTGAGGCTTAAGCAATAAATATAAATAATATTTTGAAGTTGGAATTTGGATATTGTGGTTTATAAAAATTATGTCTTTATTTGAATATCAGGCTAAAACAATAGAGGGTCAAACTGTACGCGGTATGGTGCAGGCGGTGAGTCGTGAGTTAGCTGTAGAAATTTTAACCGACCGCAGTTTAACGCCGATTTTTGTTAAAGAAAAAAAGGAAAGTAAGTTTGGTTGGCTGGCGGCAACGCAAATAGCGCGCATCAAAACCAAGGATCTAGTTATATTTTCTAGGCAACTGGCGGTTATGTCTTCAGCGACTTTGCCACTTGTCCAGGCCCTCAGAATTTTGGAAAAACAAACTGCCAATCCAAAACTTAGGGTAATAGTATCGGAAATCGCTGATGAAGTAGAAGGTGGAGCTAAACTTTCTGCTTCCATGCAAAAATACCCTAACGTTTTTTCTGACTTTTACATAAACATGATTACTTCAGGCGAAACCTCGGGAAAACTGGATGATGTTTTAAATTATTTAGCAGATGAACAAGAAAAAAATTACGACTTAACTTCGCGTATTAAAGGCGCCATGATCTATCCCGCCTTTATTTTGTCTGGTTTACTCATTGTCGGCGCGGTGATGTTGATTTACGTAGTGCCAAAATTGACCGCTGTTTTGGAAGAGGCCGGCACCGAACTACCGCTGTCAACTAAAATATTGATTGGTACAAGCCACTTTTTAGCTGGTTATTGGTTAATATTATTGTTGGGAATAGTCGGTTTGGTGGTTTTATTTTATTCGTTTGTTAGAACGCCACGCGGTAAACACATCTGGCACAACGTGCAATTACGCATCCCAATCGTGGGTATTATTTATAAACACATTTATCTAGTTCGTTTTACTCGTTCAATGCATACGTTAATAGTTGGTGGCGTACCACTAACCAAGGCTCTACAAATAGTATCTGGCGTGGTTGGTAGTGCGGTGTATGAAAACTTGATTAGATTAACAATCAAAGAGGTGGAAGACGGTAATTCCATCGCCACTATTTTTCAAAATTCAAACGTCATGCCGGTCATGATGTCGCAAATGATGATTGTCGGCGAAAAAACCGGACGTTTAGAAGAAATATTTAGTCGTTTGTCAGACTTTTATGCCCGAGAAGTCAATAACTTAGTTTCTAATCTTGTGACGCTACTAGAGCCAATGATCATGTTAGTGATGGGTGTGGCGGTCGGTTTTATGGTTTCGTCTATTTTACTGCCAATGTATCGTTTGTCGGGGTCAATTTAGTTTACAGAGACGCAAATTTGTGATATAATAAAAAAACAATAATAATATCAATGCTTATTTTTGGGAAGGGGGTGAAAACATGACCAATAGAAAAGGTTTTACCTTAATTGAATTGTTAGTCGTAATCGCGATTATTGGTATTTTGTCAACTATCGCGGTGGTGGCTTTAAACACTGCCCGTTCCAAATCTAGAGATGCCAAGCGTATTGCTGATGTTAAGCAAATGCAGACCGCTCTTGAACTATACTTTAATGATCAAGATGGTTATCCAGTCGAAGCTGCTCCAGGAGCAACACTCGGTGCCGGCAACTATGTTTGTTTAGGTACGGGTGGTTGGGGAGCTGCTGGATGTGCAGGTGCTTATATGGCATCAGTACCAGCTAACCCGGGACCTGATGGTACTGCTTATACTTATACCGCGGCAGCCGCAACTAGCTATTCCATTACTTTTACCCTAGTTAATGACACAGGGGGTTTATCGGCCGGTCTTTGTACGGCAACTCCAGGTAGTCTAAGTTGCTCGTAATATCTAGAATTTTAGATAATAAATAATACAAACCCACAAGGTTTGTATTATTTATTTTTATACACCATAATTAAGTCAAATGATGTATTTATTTTTTGCAATTTTAGGTTTGGTTTTCGGCAGCTTCATTAATGTTTTAGTTTTAAGACTTAAGGAAGAAAAAACATTATTAGGTCGGTCAGCCTGCCCGAAGTGCTCCAAAGTATTAAGCTGGTTTGAAAACATACCAGTACTGTCTTTTATTTTTTTAAAAGCTCGTTGCCGTCATTGCCACCAGTCTATATCTTGGCAGTACCCAATAGTAGAACTGGCCTCGGCCGTACTTTGGCTCGGCGCTTATCATTACTTTATCTACATGGGCGTAGAAACAGTTTTTATTTATGGACTTTATTTTAGCATCCTTTTAAGTTTATTTATTTTTGATCTCAAGTGGTATTTATTACCAGACGTCATAACTTTTTCAGGCATAGTGGTTGCTATAGTATTTAACTTAATATTAGGTTTTGGTTGGTGGCCAATGCTACTCGCTGGTGTTTTGGGCGCTAGTTGGTTTGGGGCGCAGTATTTAGTGTCAAAAGGTAAATGGGTGGGGGCTGGTGATATATTTTTAGGAGCACTCATTGGCTTGATGGTTGGTAGTTGGGAGCACTTACTTTTGGTTATTTTGATTTCTTATCTTTCCGGTAGCGTTGTTTCAATTGCTTTATTACTGACTAAGAAAAAGAGTTGGAATGGGCAAGTGCCGTTTGGTGTTTTTTTGACGGCAGCTACCGTTGTCACCTTAATTTGGGGGTCGGAGTTTTGGAGTTGGTACATGGGGTTTTTGTGGTAAAATATAGGTATTGATTATGATCAATACCTTAGTGAATTATCGTCTGCGCGCTGGCTTTACTTTAATGGAGCTTCTAGTTTCAATTACGATTTTTTTAATTATCACGGCGATGGTTATTACCAATTTCCGCATGGGCCAGTATCGAGAGGAACTGTTTGGGGCGGCTGAGGCAATAGTGACTTCGGCTCGGGAAATGCAGTCGCAAACAATTGCTGGTACGCTAGTGGATTGTCCAGGGATTTTAGAAAAGACAGCGCCTAAAAATGGTTTTGGTATTCATGTGGATACCGATCTACTTATAACTGGTTTTGGTGATTGTGAGGATGTTTTTTCGCTTTACGGGTATGACGTGGATGACGATTTTACTTCTACTACCCAATTTACAGTTAGTAAAAATGTTGAGTTGGTTTCTGTCACTCCCCCTGGTAGCCCTATTGCACTAGATTTAGTTTTTTCGTCACTTTCAGAGGCGGTGGTTGTTAATGGGGATATCAATCCCGCCCCGAGTGTTGCTCTGGGGCTGAGGCACAAGAGAACTGGAAAGACGGTTACTGTAATATTAAACCCAACCACAGGGCGTATCTATTATGAATAAAAAATACTGGTCTATATTTAAAAAAGGACAGGGGATGCTAGAAGGTATTTTAGCCATCGGTATTATTTTATTAGGACTAGGGGCTATACTAACTTTGACTTTAAAAAATATTGCAGCTTCGACCGATAGTGGTCAAAAAATTACTGCGATTCATTTGGCGCGTGAGGGAATTGATGTGGTGCGGGGGGTACGCGATAGTAATTGGTTAAAAGATTCTAACTCAGTTCCGGAAACCGCTTGGGATGAAGGTTTGGTGCCAGGGGCTTTTGGTGAAGTGGCATTAGTTTCTTTTGATGAAACTATTCCTAAGTTTGATATTACATTTACGAACGGCACTTTAGCAGATAATAAATTTAAAATGTATCGGCATATTAGTGATTATTTCTGGAAACAATCAACTACTGATTTGAGTATTGATGATACATTTGTCTCGACCGGCTTTCATAGACAAGTAAAACTAGACGCGGTTTGTGAGCGTAGTAATGGAACGAGGTATGTGGCAGATAGCGTTTCGCAGGTTGATTGTGTAACGGCTAGTGGCGAAACCAAGATTGGTATTCGTGCCACCGCCACCATGACTTGGCCAGGCAGCGGTTTCTTTGGTGCCAGCACGACACGTACTTTATCACTAGAAGAGTATCTTTATAATTGGCGATAATTGATAAATGCCACCACTAATTTTAAAAAAATTAAAAAATCGTTCCGGCTTCACTTTAATGGAAGTAGTGGTTGTACTTTTGATATTTACATTATCTTCTATTATTATCGCGGAAATTTTTGTAAATGTTCAACGTGCTCAACAACGTACCCGTGATTTACAATCTTCTTATACCGACGCGCGTTATTTACTGGAAGTTATTG